>JANOEW010000420.1:0-6923 GCA_031413475.1 Amaricoccus sp. | reverse complement strand
CCGATCCGGTTGTGCAACTCGCGCAACTCATGCACCATCAGGTCGCGGAACTCGGCATCAAGCGTGCCGAGCGGCTCGTCCATGAGGAAGCATTTCGGCCGCCGCACGATGGCGCGGCCCAGCGCCACCCGCTGCCGGTCGCCGCCGGCGAGACCCGACACCGGCCGGTCGAGCAGGTGGTCGATCCGCAACAGCCGCGCCGTCTCCTCGACCCGCCGCCGGATCTCCACCCGCGGCTCGCCCTGCGCCACCAGCGGAAAACCGATGTTGCGCCTCACGTTCATGTGCGGGTAGAGCGCGAACAGCTGGAACACGAAGGCGATGTCGCGCTCGCGCGCCCGGTTCATCGTCACGTCCTCGCCGCCGAGCAGGATGCGGCCCGACGTCGGCAACTCCAGCCCCGCGATCATCCGCAGCGTCGTGGTCTTGCCGCAGCCGGATGGGCCCAGCATCACCAGGAACTCGCCATCCGCCACGGTGAAGCTCGAATCCTGCACCGCGACGAAATCGCCGAAGGTCTTGCGCAGCGATTCGACGCGGATCTCGGCCAACGCGGCTACTCGGGGAACTTGGAGACGACGATGAACAGCACCGTGCCCGCCAGGATGGTCAGGAACGACCAGGTGTAGAGCGCCAGCAGGAACGGCTGGAACATCATCAGGAAGCCCGCGGCGATCACCACCACCGCGAACGCCTCCATCGGCCCCCGCCGCACCGCTCGCGGCCAGCTGCCGTGCGCCTCATCCTCGCTCACTTCCGCACCGCCCCGAACGTGATCCCGCGCAGCAGGTGCCGGCGCAGCAGGATGGTGAACACCAGGATCGGCACCAGGAAGATCGTGGTCCCCGCCGCCACCGCGGGCCAGTCCATGCCGCCCTCGCCGATGATCGTCGGGATGAACGGCGGCGCGGTCTGTGCCGTGCCCGAGGTCAGCAGCACCGCGAAGGCGTATTCGTTCCAGGCGAAGATCAGGCAGAAGATCGCGGTTGCGGCGATGCCCGTGGTCGCCTGCGGCAGCACCACCCGCACGAACGCCTGCAGCCGCGAGTAGCCGTCGATCATCGCGGCCTCCTCGTACTCGCGCGGGATCTCGTCGATGAAGCCCTTCAGCAGCCACACCGCCAGGCTGACGTTGACCGCGGTGTAGAGCAGGATCATGCCAAGCTTGGTGTCGCTCAAGCCCAGCTCGCGGTACATCAGGTAGATCGGGATCGCGACGGCGATCGGCGGCATCATCCGGGTCGACAGGATGAAGAACAGCAGGTCGTCCTTCAGCGGCACCTTGAACCGCGAGAACCCGTAGGCGGCGAGCGTCCCGAGCAGGGTCGCGAGGAACGTCGAGCCGAAGGCGATGACCACCGAGTTCCAGAACCGCGGCCAGTAGTTCGACGCGCCGGCGATCACCATGTTGCGCGACCGGGTGATCTCGTCGCAGACCCCACGTGCCGGCCCGAGGCCCTCGATGAACGCCGGCGTCTGCCGGGTCCGCAGCGTGAACAGGTTGCAGTAGCCCTCCAGCGTCGGCGCGAACACCAGCGCCGGCGGATAGCGGATCGAATCCGGCGGCGACTTGAAGCTGGTCATCACAATCCACACCAGCGGGATCATGGTGATCAGCGCGTAGACGATGACGATCGCCCCCGCGACCCGCTTCGTCGTCCCGCTGGGGGTGACCACGGAATAGGCGTCGCTCATCGGTTCTTCACCCGATTCAGCGCCTTCACGTAGATGTTGGCCAGCCCGAACACCGCCACGAACATGATGATGGCGAAGGCCGAACTCAGCCCCGTGCGCCAGCTCTCGAACGCCTCGCGCTTGAGGGTGATCGACGCCACTTCGGTGGTCGATCCTGGCCCGCCGCCGGTCAGCAGCGTCACCATGTCGAACATCTTGAAGTTCTCGATGCCGCGAAACAGCACCGCCAGCATGATGAACGGCAGCGCCATCGGCACGGTGATCGACCAGAACTGCCGCCAGGCGGACGCCCGGTCCACCTCCGCCGCCTCGTAGATGTAGTCGGGGATCGACCGCAGCCCGGCGAGGCAGATCAGCATCACGTAGGGCGTCCACATCCAGGTGTCGACGATGACGATCGCCCAGGGCGCGGTCTGCACCGTCGAGAGCATGTCGATTTCGGCGGGCGGGATCCCGGTCAGGAACGACACGATATAGCTGAACGGCCCGATCTGCGGCTGGAAAAGGAAGCGCCAGAAGTTGCCCACCACCGCCGGCGACAGCATCATCGGGATCAGGATGATCGTCGTCCAGAACGCGTGGCCGCGGAACTTGCGGTCGATCAGATACGCCAGCCCGAAGCCGATCACCATCTGCAGCAGGATCGTCCAGAACACGAAGTTGGCGGTGATCTGGAACGACATCCAGATGTCGCTGTCGGTCAGCACCCGCACGTAATTGCGGATGCCCACCCACTCCACCTCGGCGTTCGGCCGGTTGGCGCGGTAGTTGGTGAAGCTCAAGCGAACCGCCCAGATCAGCGGAAAGATGTTGATCGCGAGCAAGAGCACGATCGTCGGCGCGATGAACAGCCAGGCGATCGTGCGGTCCGACAGGCTGCGCAAGCGGCCTGCGGCGCGCACGGGCGTCGCCTGCGCCGCGCGCGCGGCGGCGCGGTCCAGAATGCCTTGGGGCGTGTCCGTCACCGGCCCGACCTGTCCTGACGCCGGGCGGCCCGGGAACGCCAGGCCGCCCGCGGAAGCCTCACAGCTTGCCGTCGTCCTCGAAGGTCGCCGTCCAGTCGGCCTTGAGCTGGTCGAGCGCCTCCTGCGCCGTGCCCTGGCCGGCTACCACGTAATCGTGCAGCCGCTTCTGCATGTCCTGCATCAGGATCGCGTAGGACGGCTCCTGCCAGAAGTCCTTCACGCTGCTCATCGCCACCAGGAAGTCCGCCGCGAACGGCTGGCTGGCCGCGAAGCCCGGATCGTTCACCACGTCGTTGTGCACCGCATAGCCGCCGAGCGACCACCACTTCTTCTGCACCTCGGGCTGGGCGAACCATTTGATGTACGCCAGCGCCCCGTCCATGTTGTCGGTGTTCGCGCGCACCGACAGCCCCTGGCCGCCGAGCACGCTCGCCTCGTTGTTCTGCCCGGGGTTGACGAAGAACCCGATCCGGTCGCCGCCGACGTTCTCGTCCTTGTACATCCCGGGCCAGAACGCGAACCAGTTCATCATCATCGCGACCTGCCCCGACTTGAACGCGTCGAGCCCCTCGGTCATGTAGGCGTCGGTGTAGCCCGGCGGGGTGCAGCAGTCGAACAGCGCCTTGTAGCGCTCGAGCCCGGCCACCGCCGCCGGCGAATTCACCGCGCCCTCCATCTCGTAGCCGCCCGGCTCGGCGACGTATTCGAAGCCATAGGAATAGAGCGCCGCCGTCGCGCCCATGGTGATCCCCTCCGAGCCGCGCTCGGTGAAGATCGCCGCGCCGTAGACGGTCTTGCCGTCGATGTCGCGGCCCTGGAAGAACTGCGCCACCTCCAGCAGTTCGTCCCAGGTCTTCGGCGGCGCCAGATCCCGACCGGCCTTCTCCTTGAACGCCGCCATGATCTCGGGGTTCTCGAACCAGTCGCGGCGGTAGACCCAGCCGAGCGCGTCGCCCATCGCCGGCAGCGCCCAGTAGTTCGGTGTGCCCTTCGGCCAGGTCGAATAGGCATAGACCGCCGCCGGCAGGAAATCGTCCATCGAGATGCCTTCGGCGGCGAAGAAATCGTTGAGCTTGACGTAGTACTCGTTCTCCGCCGAGCCGCCGAGCCACTGGCTGTCGCCGATTATCAAATCGCACAGCGCGCCGTCCGAGTTCATCTCGTTCAGCATCCGGTCGGCGAAGTTCGGCCAGGGCACGAACTCGAAGTTCATCGCGATCCCGCTCTCGGCGGTGAAGTCCTTGCTGAGCTCCACCAGCGCGTTCGCCGGGTCCCAGGCCGCCCAGCACAGCGTCAGGGCGTCCGACTGCGCCGCCGCCGGCGCCGCCGCGCCGATCAGCAGCCCGGCTCCGAGCCCAAGCTTCGTCTTCGTCCAGTTGGTCATATGCAAGCCTCCCGTTGGTGTTTAGGCGGCGCGTGGGCCACCCGCAGAACTCGCCGCAAGTTCAGTCGCCCGATTGCTTCGGGCCGCACCGTCCGCAGTCGCGAATCCGCGACGTAGCGCGGTTCCCCTGCGCAGCATTAGGACGGGAAGACGCCGCAAAATCAAACCCTGAATCAAACGAGTATTACCGCGCGTCGGGCTCGTGCATCAGGCGAGAGAGGTCCGCCCAGGCCGCCGGCGCCGCGGCCAGCACCCGCCCGCCGCGCGCCAGGTCGCCGTCCTCGGGAAAGGGCGCTGTGCGCCCGCCGGCCTCGCGCACCATCAGGAGCCCGGCGAGGCAGTCCCATGCATGCATGTGCGGCTCGACATAGCCCGCCAGCCGCCCCGCCGCGACATAGGCCAGCATCAGTGCGCCCGAGCCGTTGCGAAAGAACACCCCGCCCATGCGCGCCAGATCGCCGGTCACACGCGCGATCCAGGCCGGGTCGGTGCGATGGCTGGCGCCGACCCCGGTCGCGGCGTTGCGGACGGCCAGATCGTCGGGCAACCGCAGCGCCGCGCCGTTCAGCGTCGCCCCCCGCCCGAGCACGGCGGCGAAGGTCTCGCCGTGGGTCGGCGCCTCGATGACCCCGATCACCGTCTCGGCCCCGCGCGTCACCGCGATCGCCACGCACCAGTTCGGGATGCCGTGCAGATAGGGCGAAGTGCCGTCGATCGGGTCGATCACCCAGACGAAGCCCGAGCCGCCGGCGGTCGCGCCGTATTCCTCGCCGAGAAAGCCGTCCTCGGGAAAGGCCGCCGCCACGCGCGCGCGGATCGCCCGCTCAACCGCCCGGTCCGCCTCCGAGACGATGTCCTGCAGCCCGGCCTTGGCCTCGACCGCCAGCTCCGCGCGCCGCCGCCAGAACTCGAGCGCCAGCGCGCCGGCCTCCGCCGCGACGGCCAGGGCGAGCGCGAACCGCGCGTCGGGATCGGTCATGGCTGGCTTCCGGGGGTCAGAGGGCGAAGGGTCGCATCCGCTCATAGGCCGGTCGCGCCGCCCGCGCCAGCGCCGCCAGCGGTCCGTCCAGCGGCGGCGGCGCCGGGTCGGGCGGGCTGAACCCGGTCGAGGCCGTCACCGCGCCATACCAGTGCGCCGCCCAGACGCCGTCGCTCGACCGCGGCCCCGGCGGCCAGGCCAGCATCGCGGCGTCGAAGCGCAGCCCCAGCGCGGCGCAGAGCCGCGTCAGCACGCCTTCCGGGTCGGCCCGAACGTCTTCGGCGTCGATCACCGGCGGGGCCGCGCCGGTCCGGTCGGCCACCCGCTCGAACAGCTCCGCCTGCTGGACGAACCCGATGTCCGCCAGCTTCACGTCCTCCCATTTCGCGGCGAAGCTCGCCGCCACCCGCTCCGGCGCGCGAACGAGAAACACGTGGCGGACCGCGTCCATCCAGTCGCGCCCGAACGCCGGCTCCATGTGCTGGCTCATGTGTTTCTGATAGATCACCGTGCCCGGCGGCCCCTCCGCCGTCGCGCAGGCCCGCGCCACCGCCCGCCAGTCCTGCGGCTGCGACGCAAGCACCGCGTCGCGCATCGGGTGCGGCTTGCCGGACGCCGCGAGATAGGCCGCATAGAACGGCTCGTCCCAGACCTCGGCCACGTCCGCCCGCGCCCCGAAGCTGCGCATCATCGCCGTCGACAGGTTGCGTGGACCCGACCACATCGCGATCCGCTTCGGCGGCTCAGCCACGCGCGACGAGGTCCTTGTAGAGGCCCTGAATGGCCTTGGTCACCGGCCCGGCCGTGCCGTCGCCATAGCGCCGGCCGTCCAGTTCGGCCACCGGCGTCTGCCCGCCGAACGTGCCGGTCAGGAACGCCTCCTCGGCGCCGTAGGTCTCGACGAGGCTGAAGTTCCGCACGTGGATCGGGATGGCGTTCGCCCGGCATAGGGCGATCACCTTTTCCCGGGTGATGCCGTTCATGCAGTAGTCGCCGGTCGAGGTCCAAACTTCGCCCCGCCGCACGATGAAGAAATTGCAGGCGTTGGTCGTGTTCACGAAGCCGTGCGGGTCGAGCATCAGCGCCTCGTCGGCCCCCGCCTTCACCGCCTGGATGCAGGCCAGCACGCAGTTCAGCTTGGAATGCGAGTTCAGCTTGGGGTCCTGGCTCATCGGCAGCCCGCGCACCTGCGGCACGGTGGCGAGCTTGATCCCGCGCGCCAGCGCCTTCGCCGGCAGCGAATGCTCCATGATGATGACCACCGTCGGCCCGAACCGCGACAGCTTGGGATGCTGGAACGGCTTCGCCTTTCGCCCGCGCGTCACCATCAGCCGGGCGTGCGCGTCGGTCTCCATGCCGTTCGCCGCTCGCGTCGCCTCGAGCGCCGCCGCCACGCCCGCCCGGTCCATTCCGATGTCCAGATCGATCGCCCGCGCCGCCTCGAACAGCCGGTCGAGATGGTCGTCGAGAAACGCCCAGCGCCCGGCGTACAGCCGGATGCCCTCCCAGACGCCGTCGCCGAGCATGAAGCCGCTGTCGTAGACCGACACCGTCGCCTCGGCCTTCGGGCGCAAATCCCCATTCACCCAGATGCGGATGGCCTCGTTGCGGGCGTCGATCTCGGCGTCGTGCGTGCTCATGGGCTTGAGATCACGCCCTCGCCCCGGCGCTGTCAAGCCGCCCTCGCCGTGGATTAGCGTCCTGTTGGCGATTCAGTGTTCTCTTGAAATCAATGTCTTGAGGAATATTCACCGTGAATGCGTAACTGCTCACCCCCGATCAGGCGGACTGGAGGGGCAGCGGGTTGCCTTTGAGGGTAAGGGCGATGGCGTGGAGGGGCGGGATGGCGCGTCGTCGGGCGGTTTCCAGGGTCGAGCGGAGGTCGGCGTAGGGGCTGGCG
>JANOEW010000419.1:0-5725 GCA_031413475.1 Amaricoccus sp. | reverse complement strand
TCCCACCGCAGCACCACCGCCCCGGCGGTCCCTGCGACCATCGTGGCGCACGCAGCACCAAATATAATCCTAGCGAGCATCGATACCCCCGAAGTTGTTCGAGCCGGCCCCAAAGCGCTGGCGACATTTTTCGTTTACCATACGACCACCAATATCGCCACCATCGTTTTGCGATCGGCCCGCCGTCGGCGCCGCCGGACCCGCGCCCGAGGGGGCGCCGGCCCCGTCAGCGCGCCTGTGCTGCGGGCGCGAGCGCGTCGAGCAGCGCCTCCGCGGCGACGTCGGGCGCGAGGCGGCCTTCGCTCACCGCGCGCGCCAGTTCGGCCCTGCGGGCGGTAAGCGTCGGATCGGCGTTGAGCCGGGCGAGCAGCCCCGCCTCGACGGCGTCGGCGAACCAGCGTTCGGCCTGATCGCGGCGACGGGCGGCGAAGGCGCCGCTGGCCCGCCGCGCCGCGGCCAGCCGCTCGACCGCTGCCCAGGCCGCCGCGAGTCCCGCCCCGGTCAGCGCCGAGACGCAGGCGGCCTGCGGAAAGCCCTCCGGGTCGCCGGCCCGACGCCGCATCAGCCGCAACGCCCCGGCGTAGTCGGCGCAGGTGCGCCGCGCCTCGGCCTCCAGGGCGCCGTCGGCCTTGTTGACCAGGATTAGGTCGGCCATCTCCATCACGCCGCGCTTGACCCCCTGCAGCTCGTCGCCGCCGCCGGGCGCGAGCAGCAGCACGAAGACGTCGGTCATCTCGGCGACCAGCGTCTCGGACTGGCCCACCCCCACGGTCTCGACCAGCACCAGCTCCGCTCCCCAGGCCTCGGCGACGAGGATCGCCTCGCGCGTGCGCCGCCCGACGCCGCCCAGCGCGGTCTGGCTCGGCGAGGGGCGGATGAACGCGCCCGGCGCGCGGGTGAGCCGTTCCATCCGCGTCTTGTCGCCGAGGATCGATCCGCCGGTCCGCCGCGACGACGGATCGACCGCGAGCACCGCGAGCCGCGACCCGCGGGCGACGAGCATCAGCCCCAGCGCCTCGATCAGGCTCGACTTGCCGACGCCGGGCGTGCCGGTCATCCCCACCCGCAGCGCCGGCGGATCGCGGGGGGGCAACCGCGCGAGCAGCGCGCGCGCCGCGGCGCGGTGGTCCGGCCGGGTCGATTCGACAAGCGTGATGGCCCGCGCCAGCGCCCGGCGGTCGCCCGCGGCCAGCCGCGCCGCGAGGTCGGCCGGATCGGCCCCGGCGCCGTCGCGCGTCGCCTCGCTCACGATTCCGTCACCATCCGGCGCGTGTCGCCCCTTGGCCTTTCGCACGGTTCTTGGCATACCGCCCAACAAATGCCGCACGCAAGCCGCTACCGGGCGGGGCATCTCCAGAAGGATTGCGTCCATGCCGCTCCGCCGTTCGCTCCGCGCCGCGCTCGTGGCCGCCGGCCTGATGGCGGCCGGGGCAGCTGCCCCATCGCAGGCCGATGGCGCCTTCGACCTGACGCTGTCGGGCGTGCGCGTCGGCACGGTGACGCTGCGGACCGAGCAATCGGGAAGCGACTACCGCGCCGCGAGCACGATCACGCCGAGCGTGGTCGTCGGCGCCTTCACCAGCTATGCCTTCGACGGGCGCGCCAGCGGCCGGATCGACGCCGGGGGCAAGGTGACCCCGGTCAGCTTCACCGCCGACTCGACCTCGCCGCGCGCCACGCGCCGCACCGAGATCGAGTGGCGCGGCGATACCCCGATCCGCGTCTCGGTGGAGCCGCCGCGCCGCAACCCCCCCGATCCGGCGCGCGTCGTCGGCGCGCTCGATCCGGTGTCGGCCGGCTTCGCGCTGCTGCGCGACAACGCGCCGGACAAGATCTGCGACACCAGCATCGAGGTGTTCGACGGCTCGCGACGCTCGCGGCTGGCGCTCGGCAAGCCGGCGGCTTCGGGCGCGGGCTTCACCTGCGCGGGCAGCTACGCCCGGCTCGAGGGCGAGGCGCACAGCCTGTCGAGCCAGACCGAGTATCCCTTCACCCTCGTGTTCGCGCCGACCGGCGACGGCCTGGTCCGGATCGAGCGCATCCAGACCCGCACCCGCTTCGGCCCCGCGGTGATCGCGCGCCGCGGCTGAGGCCCGCCGCCGCGTGATCCTGCCGATCGAGCCGGTCCTGCCCGCGCTGTGGGCGGCGCTCGAGACCCGCGGCTGCGCGGTGCTGCAGGCCCCGCCGGGCGCCGGCAAGACCACACGCGTGCCGCTGTTCCTGGTCGAGCGCGGACAGACCGGCCGCATCCTGATGCTCGAGCCGCGCCGCGTCGCCGCCCGCGCCGCCGCCGAGCGGCTGGCGGCGACGCTCGGCGAGCCGGTCGGCCGAACGGTCGGCTACCGCATCCGCGGCGACAGCGTACCCGGGACGCGGATCGAGGTGGTGACCGAGGGCGTGCTCACGCGGATGATCCAGTCCGACGCAGAATTGCCCGGCGTCGGCTGCCTGATTTTCGACGAGTTCCACGAGCGCGCCCTTGCCGCCGACCTCGGGCTGGCGCTCGCGCTGGAGATCCGCGGCGCGCTGCGGCCGGACCTGCGGCTGCTGGTGATGTCGGCCACCCTCGACGCCGCGCCGGTGGCGGCGCTGCTCGGCGACGCGCCGCTGATCACCGCCGCGGGCCGCGCCTTTCCGGTCGAGACCCTGTGGCTCGACCGGCCCTGGACGCGGCCTGGGCCCGGCGGGCCGCGCTTCGAGACCGCGGTCGCCGATCTCGTGCGCCGCGCGCTGGCCGAGGCCGAGGGCGGCGTGCTGGTGTTCCTGCCCGGCCAGGCGGAGATCGCGCGCACCGCGGCGGCCCTCGCGCCCGGGCTGCCGGCTGGCGTGACGCTGCAGCCGCTGCATGGCGGCCTGGCCTTCGCGGTCCAGCGCGCGGCGCTGGTCCCGCTGGAGGGCCGGCGCAAGCTCGTCCTGGCCACGGCCCTCGCCGAGACCTCGCTGACGATCCCCGACGTGCGCGTGGTCGTGGACGCCGGCCGCGCCCGCCGCGCCCGCTTCGACCCGGGCTCGGGCATGTCGCGGCTCGTACCGAGCGCGTCACCCGCGCCGAAGCCGAGCAACGCCGCGGTCGCGCGGGACGCGTCGCCCCGGGCCGCTGCTACCGGCTCTGGACCCGTGGCGAGGAGGGCGCGCTCGCCGCCTTCCCGCCGCCCGAGATCGTCAGCGCCGATCTGACCGGGCTCGCGCTCGAACTGGCGATCTGGGGCGCGCCCGATCCCGCGGCGCTCGGCTTTCTCACCCCGCCGCCTGATCCTGCGCTCGCCGAGGCTCGGGCGCTGCTCGCCGCGCTCGGGGCGCTCGACGCAGCCGGGCGGATCACCGCCCACGGGCGGGCGCTGGCGGCGTTGCCGCTGCACCCGCGGCTCGGGCACATGCTGATCGCGGCGGCGTCGCTGGGCGCGGGCGCGCTTGCCGCCGACCTCGCGGCGCTTCTGCAGGCGCGCGATCCGCTGCGCGGGCAGGGAGCTCGGGCGCCCGTCGATCTGGCTCTGCGGCTCGTGGCCCTGCGCGATCCGGGCGCGGTCGAGGCCGAGCATGCGGTGACGGTCGACCGCGGCGCGCTCGCGGCGTTGCGGATCGAGTCGAGCCGGCTGCGGACGCTGGCTGCGGGGCGCTCCGGCCCCGGCCTGTCGCCCGGAGCGGCGGCCTCGCTCGCCTATCCCGACCGGATCGGCCAGCGGCGACCGGGGCCGCAGCCGCGCCACCTGCTCACCGGCGGCAAGGGCGCGATCCTGCCCGACGCCGACCCGCTCGCCGGCGCGCCGCTGATCGTCGCCGCCGAGCTCGACGGCGATCCGCGCGAGGCGACGGTGCGCCTCGCCCTGCCGGTGGCGGAAGCCGAAATCCGGGGCCTGCACGCCGACCGGCTGACGCGGCAGCGGATCTGCGAATGGTCGCGCCGCGACCGGGCGGTGCGGGCGCGCGAGCGGCTGACGCTCGGGGCGGTCGCCTTCGAGGACCGCCCCTGGACCGCGGCGCCGCCCGCGGCGGTCGCCGCGGCGGTGCTCGACGGCCTGCGCGACCTCGGGCTCGACGCGCTGCCCTGGACCCCGGCGCTGCGCCGCTTCGCCGCGCGTGTCGAATGGCTGCGCGCACAGGGCGAAACCCTGCCGGACTTCTCCGAACCCGGGCTGCTCGCCGCGCTGGAGGCCTGGCTCGCACCCCATCTCGGCGGGATCGCCCGGGCCGATCAGTTCGCCCGCATCGACCTCGCGGCGGCGCTCGAGGCGCGCCTGGATCGGCCCGCCCGCGAGCGGCTCGACCGCCTCGCACCGTCCGAGCTGATCGCGCCCACCGGAACGCGTCTGCCGATCGACTACGCCGCCGCCGCGCCCGCCGTCTCGGTGCGGCTTCAGGAGATGTTCGGCCTCACCCGCCACCCCACGGTCGGGCCCGCCGCGGTTCCGCTGGTCCTCGAACTGCTGTCGCCGGCGCGCCGGCCGGTGCAGACCACGTCCGACCTGCCGGGTTTCTGGGCGCGCAGCTATGCGGAGGTGCGCCGCGACCTGCGCGGCCGCTACCCGCGCCACCCCTGGCCCGAAGACCCCGCGGTGGCCCCGCCCACCCGCCGCGCCAAGCCGCGCGGGACCTGAGTGTCACGAAACCGCCTCGGACCGGCGCTATCCCGACGCTAACCCTCGGGCGGCTTGCCGCCGTGCGCGCGCAATGCTGTAGTGAAGCGGCCTGCGGGCCAACGACATGTCCCTGGGGAGGGAACCGAAATGAACGCGCCGCTGCGAGAGCCGTCGTTCCGCGAATCCGTCGACATCATGTTCAACCGCGCGGTGCGGCTGATGGACCTGTCGCCGGGGCTCGAGGAGAAGATCCGTGTCTGCAACTCGACCTACATCGTGCGCTTCGGCGTGCGGCTGCGCGGCGCGATCCACACCTTCACCGGCTACCGGGCGGTGCATTCCGAGCACATGGAGCCGGTCAAGGGCGGCATCCGCTACTCGATGGGGGTGAACCAGGACGAGGTCGAGGCGCTGGCGGCGCTGATGACCTACAAATGCGCCCTGGTCGAGACCCCGTTCGGCGGCGCCAAGGGCGGGCTGAAGATCGACCCGCGCGAGTGGGACGAGCATGAGCTCGAGGCGATCACCCGCCGCTTCGCCTTCGAGCTGGTCAAGCGCGACCTGATCAACCCCTCCCAGAACGTGCCCGCGCCCGACATGGGCACCGGCGAGCGCGAGATGGCCTGGATGGTCGACCAGTACCGCCGGATGAACACCACCGACATCAACGCCGCCGCCTGCGTCACCGGCAAGCCGATCAACGCCGGCGGCATCGCCGGCCGGGTCGAGGCGACCGGGCGCGGCGTTCAGTACGCGCTGCGCGAGTTCTTCCGTCACCCCGACGACGTCAAGGCAGCGCGGCTGAGCGGCACGCTCGACGGCAAGCGGGTGATCGTGCAGGGCCTCGGCAACGTCGGCTATCACGCGGCGAAGTTCCTGTCGGAGGAGGACGGTTGCAAGGTCATCGCCGTCGTCGAGCGCGACGGCGCGGTGACGAACCCGAAGGGCCTGCCGATCGAGTTTCTAAAGACCCACATCGCGGCCACTGGCGGGGTGAAGGACTTCCCCCGCGGCGACTATGTCGAGGACGGCCCCTCGGCGCTCGAACTCGACTGCGACATTCTGATTCCCGCCGCGCTCGAATCCACGATTAATCTCGGGAACGCCGAGCGCATCAAGGCCCCGCTGATCATCGAGGCGGCGAACGG
>JANOEW010000418.1:0-20356 GCA_031413475.1 Amaricoccus sp. | reverse complement strand
GACCGCGTCCGGCCGATCGCATACACGATCGCGCCCGCGACGAGGGCGCGGCGATCGCCGAAGCGCTCGGCGATCGCCGCGAAGATCGGCGCGCCGACACCCCAGGCCAGGTTCTGGATGGCGATCGCCAGCGAGAACTCCGCCCGCGGCCAACCGAACTCCAGCGCAATCGGCAACTGGAACAGCCCGAAGCTCGCGCGCACGCCGAAGCTGACCACCAGGATCAGCGAGCCGGCGATCAGCACGGGCGTGACGAGGCGGGATGCGGCGTGCGGCATCGGCGGACTCCGGAAGACGGCAGAGGGCTAGCGCCGCCGCCTCGCGAGGTCAAAGCAAATGCCGTTGCCACCGCCATCACGGAGCGCGATGGCGGCGCGCCGACCGTGGGTGGCCGGGGACGCGCCCCGGAGCTTGCGTGGGTCACGGGGTCGGGCGAAACAGGGCGCATGACCGACGGTCCCATGGCCCGCTACCGCGCCCGCGTCGCCGAGGGCGCGCTCGTCCCCGACCCGGCGCAGCGCCTGGCGGTCGAAAAGCTGCAGCTGCTGCACATGCGGCTCGGCGACTACAACCCGGTGACGCCGAAGCGCGTCGGCCTCGGGCGGTTCGGCTGGGGCCGCGAGCGCATCGAGGAGAAGGCGATCCCGGGCCTCTACCTCTATGGCGGCGTCGGGCGCGGCAAGTCGATGCTGATGGACCTGTTCTTCGCCGGGGCGCCGGTCGCGCCGAAGCGGCGGGTGCATTTCCACGCCTTCATGCAGGAGGCGCACGCCGCGATCCACCGCGCGCGCCAGGCGGACGTCGACGACCCGATCCGCCCGACGGCGGACGCCATCGCCGATGGCGCGACCCTGCTCGCCTTCGACGAGATGCAGATCACCGACATCACCGACGCGATGCTGGTCGGCAGGATGTTCCAGCGGCTGTTCGAGCGCGGCGTGGTGGTGGTCGCCACTTCGAACCGGGCGCCGGACGAGCTCTACAAGGACGGGCTGAACCGTCATCTGTTTCTGCCGTTCATCGCCATGCTCAAGGACCGGCTCGAGGTGCACGAGCTCGCCTCCGTCCGCGACCACCGCCTCGACCAGGCCGCGGGCGCGCCGGTATGGCACGCGCCGCTCGGCCCCGCGGCCGACGCGGCGCTCGACGCGGCCTGGGCGCGGCTCGCCGGCGGCGCCGGCGCGCCGCTCGATCTCGCGGTGCAGGGCCGCACCGTGACGCTGCCGGCCTTTCGCAGCGGCGTCGCCCGCGCGCGGTTCGACGATCTGTGCGGCCGTCCGCTCGGGCCTGCGGACTATCTCGCCGTCGCCGCCGCGGTGGAGACGCTGATCCTCGCGGACATCCCGGTGCTCGGCCGGGCGCAGGCGAACGAGGCCAGGCGGTTCGTCACGCTGATCGACACGCTCTACGAGGCGCGCGTGTGCCTGATCGCGTCCGCCGCCGCCGCGCCCGCCGCGCTCTACCCCGAGGGATCCGGCGCCTTCGAGTTCGCCCGGACCGTCTCGCGCCTCGCCGAAATGAGCGGGGCGGCTTGGGGCCCACACGCACGCGCCTGAGGTGCGCCGAAGCCTGTGGATAACTCCAACGTTAGTTATTTATCGTCGTAATATTAATGGTATGACATGCGTTGCAACGTGCAACGCATGTCACCTCATCGCAGATCCGCCAGCAGGGCGGCCGTGGCGAAGCCATCGGGGATCATGCCCTGGGACGTCTGATAAGCGCGGACTGCGGCGATGGTGTTCGGCCCGATCACCCCGTCCGTGGCCCCGGTGTCGAACCCGCGGGCGATCAGCCGCTCCTGCATCTCGATCTTCTCGGTGCGGCTCAGTTCGCGCTCGCCGCGCGGCCAGTCGCCGGCGATCGGGCCGCGGCCGGCAATGCGGTCGCCGAGATGCCCCACGCCCATCGCGTAGGAGGTGGCGTTGTTGTAGGTCTTGATGACGAAGAAGTTGTCGAAGATCGCAAACGCCGGGCCCCGCGCCCCCGCCGGGGCAAGGATCGCGGCGACGCCGTGGTCGGGCAGGGGGGCGCCGTCGCGCAGGGTCACGCCGCGGGCGCGCCAGTCGGCTACCGGCCGGCGGTTCGACTGGTCGGCCGAGCCATAGTTGAACCCTTCGGGCAGTCGCACCTCGACCCCCCAGGGCTGGCCCCGGGTCCAGCCGTTCGCCCGCAGGTAGTTCGCCGCGGAGGCGAGCGCGTCGGTGGGGTCGGCGGACCACACGTCGCGCCGCCCGTCGCCGGTGAAGTCGACGGCATGCTCGAGGTAGGACGTCGGCATGAACTGGGTGTGCCCCATCGCCCCCGCCCACGAGCCTACCATCTGGCCCGGCGTGGCGTCGCCGGCCTGCAGGATGCGCAGCGCGGCGATCAGCTGCGCCTCGGCGAAGTCGCGCCGCCGGCCGTCGTAGGCTAGCGTGGCGAGGCTGCCGATCACCGGCATGGAGCCGCGGTACGAGCCGTAGTTCGACTCCATTCCCCAGATCGCCAGCACCACCTCCTGGTCGACGCCGAAGCGCGCCTCGATCGCGTCCATGGTCTGGCCGAGCTGCGCCGCGCGGGCGCGGCCCGTGGCGATGCGGTCGGCCGAGGCGGCGCCGTCGAGATACTCCCAGATCGGCTTGCTGAACTCCGCCTGCCGGCCGTCGAGCCGCACCACCTCGGCGCTGACGCCCACGCCTGCGAAAGCCGCGTCGAACACCTCGGGCCGGATCCCTGCGGCCTGCGCCCTCGGGCGGAACTGGACTTTCCAGTCGGCGAAACTCGCCGGCTGGACCGTGGCCGCCGCGCGCGCGACCGGCGGTGTGCTGGACTGGAGGGCCTGGTTCGCGCTGACGCCGCAGCCGCTCGTCAGCCCCGCGACGAGCGCCGCGCCGATGAAGATTCGTGCCATGTTCGTCTGTGCTCCTGCTCGATCGGTTTTTTGAACAAGTTACCCGGAGCCGGGCGGAAATAGAAGAGGGCGCGCAGCGCGGCGGACCCCTGCCGCGGTCAGTCGGCCCAAAGCGCCGCGAGCAGGAAGGCGATCGCCTCGAAGGGCGGCAGCCGGACCTCGGCGTCGTCGCGTAGCGCCGCGGTCAACGTCCAGGCGCCGCCGCCGAGGGCGAAGGCCTCGAGCGTGCGGGCCTGCGGATCGATCAGCCACAGATGGGGGACGCCGTGCTCGGCGTAGATGTCGCGCTTGTCGGTCAGGTCGTAGGTGCGCGTGCTGGGCGACAGGACCTCGCAGACCCAGTCCGGCGGGGTGACGATGCCCACGTCCTCGGGCAACGACGGCATCCGGTCGCGCCGCCAGCCCGCCAGATCGGGAACGAGCACGTCCGGCCCGAGATGCAGCTCGGGCTCGATCAGGATCCACCAGCCGCCAGGCCCGCCGCGGCCCTTGCTGAACGGACTGACGAGTTCGTCGCCGAGGGACGAGATGGCCTGCGCGTGCCGCGGCCGCGGCCGTGGCTGGAGGTGCAGTTCGCCGCGGATCAGCTCGGCCACCTTGCCGGGCGGCGCGTCGAGCACGTCCTGATAGGTGGCGGGCTGGCGGGCCGGTGCGGTGTGCTCGTTCATGGCCTTGTTAACTTGCCACATCCCCGCCGGCGCGTCACGGGTCGCGCGGCGTCTCAGCGGGTCGGGACCGGCGTCTCGCCGCGGTAGTCGTAGAAACCGCGGTCGGTCTTGCGCCCGAGCCAGCCGGCCTCGACGTATTTCACCAGCAGCGGGCAGGGGCGGTATTTGGTGTCCGCCAGCCCCTCGTGCAGCACGTTCATGATCGAGAGGCAGGTGTCGAGCCCGATGAAGTCGGCGAGCGCCAGTGGCCCCATTGGGTGATTGGCCCCGAGCTTCAGCGAGGTGTCGATCGATACCACCGTGCCGACGCCCTCGTAGAGGGTGTAGACCGCCTCGTTGATCATCGGCATCAGGATGCGGTTGACGATGAAGGCGGGGAAATCCTCGGCGCTGGCCGACGTCTTGCCGAGCTTCTCCACCACCCCCAGCAGGATCCGGTAGGTGGCCTCGTCGGTGGCGATGCCGCGGATCAGCTCGACGAGCTGCATCACCGGGACCGGGTTCATGAAATGAAAGCCCATGAACCGCTCGGGCCGGTCGGTGGCGGTGGCGAGTCGGGTGATCGAGATCGACGACGTGTTCGAGGTCAGGATGGAGTGCGGCGCGAGATGCGGCTTCAAGGCGGCGAAGATCTGGTGCTTGAGCGCCTCACGCTCGGTGGCGGCCTCGATGATCAGGTCGCAGGCCCCGAGCACGGCCAGATCGGGCTCGATGCGGATCCTCGCGAGCGCGGCGTCGCGCGCCTCGGGCGCGACCTTGCCCTTGCCCACCTGGCGGTCGATGTTGCCGCGGATGATTTCCGGCGCGGCGGCGAGCGCCTTCTCCGAGACGTCGTTCAATGCCACGTCGTAGCCGGCGAGCGCGAAGACATGGGTGATGCCGTTGCCCATCTGGCCCGCACCGATCACGCCAACCGTCTTGACTTCCATGGGATTTCGCGCCCTCGCTCCGGCTATTCGGACCTAAGATAGAGCGGGCGCAAAGCCTCGCGCAACCGGTTATTCCCCGCCCCGCGGCGGCACCCGTCACGAATTTGTCGCAAGACGATTGAAGGGCGCGGCCGGGGACGCCTAGCCTTCCGAGAAAAGTGGAGTAGTCCGGCCGGGGCTTCCGAAACGGGGCGCGATATGACGGCGATCATCGGCTTTCTATTCCTACTCCGAGATCGCGATGTCGTATCTCGGCGCCGGCGGCGCGACCGGGTTGCTGATCCTGCGCTGCGTCGTGCTCGCGATAGTGGTCTGGGGCGCGTTGCTAGCGGTGGCGACGGTGCTCAACACGGCGGACGCCTCTATGGGGCTGATGGCGACGATCAACCTGATCGCCATCGTCGCGCTGTCCGGCACCGTGGTGAAGCTGACGCGCGACTATTTTGCCCAGCGCGCAGCGGGGGTCGAGCCGACCTTCCACGGCCGCGACTATCCCGAACTCGGTGACCGGATCGACCCACGATCTGGACCCGCGACTGAGGCGGGCGCGGTCAGAAGCTGCGCGTGATCGAAACCAGGAACGTCTCGACCCCCGGATTGCGGTTCGCGGTCCGGGCGTTCGACTTGTGGTCGATCGAGGCCCCGACCCGCCAAGCCGCGCCGAGCGCGTAGCTCGCGCCGAGCATCGAGCGGAAGATCGGGAAGTCGGTGCCGAGGTCGTTGCCGCCGCCGTCGACATACGAGCCGAGCATGACGCTCGTCTCCAGCCGCCAGCGCGGGGCGAGGCCGATCGTCAGCACCGGGCCGGCGCCGGCCCAGAAGTCGTCGTCGATCGCGAAGGCGGCCCCGAGGCCGAGGTCGAAACGCGACCGGCTCCACAGCGCGCCCGTACGCAGTTCCAGCCCGGCGGCGGCGACGCGGTCACCGCGCAGATCGTCGACGCCGAGCGAGGCCACGATCTCGCTGGCCGCGAGCGCCGGCGGCGCGGCGAGCGCCGCCGCGGCGACCGCGGCGACGCGAAGGGTCAGGCGTTGCAAAACGTGATGCCCGTCTTGATTAGTCCCCGCATCGAGCGCGCGGTGGCAAGAGGGACGCAGGTTTTTCCGCGCGATGCAAGGCCGAGCCCTGGTTCGGAACCGGTTAGGACCGGCGCGCCCGCGCGTTATCCGAGTTTCTTCTCCAGCTCCGGCACGATCGCGAACAGATCGCCGACCAGGCCGTAGTCGGCGACCTGAAAGATCGGCGCGTCCTCGTCCTTGTTGATCGCGACGATGACCTTCGAATCCTTCATGCCCGCCAGATGCTGGATCGCGCCGGAAATGCCGATGGCGATATAGAGCTCGGGCGCCACCACCTTGCCGGTCTGGCCCACCTGCCAGTCGTTCGGCGCGTAGCCCGAATCCACCGCCGCGCGCGAGGCCCCGACCGCGGCGCCGAGCTTGTCGGCGAGCTTCTCGACGATCGCGAAGTTCTCCAGGCTGCCGACGCCGCGCCCGCCCGAGACCACGATCCGCGCCGAGGCGAGCTCTGGCCGGTCCGAGGCCGCGACCCGGTCCTCGATCCAGGTCGAGCCGCCCGGGTCGGCGGCGGCGTTCGCGGTCTCGACCGGGCAGGGGGCCTGCCCGCCGGCGGCCTCGAAGGACGCGCCGCGCACGGTCAGCACCTTCTTCGGATCGCCCGACTGCACGGTCTGGATCGCGTTGCCGGCGTAGATCGGCCGCTCGAAGGTGTCGGGGCCGAGCACGGCCGTCACCTCCGAGATCACCATGACGTCGAGTTTCGCCGCCAGCCGGGGCGCCACGTTCTTGCCGGTCGTGGTCCCGGGAAAGACGAGATGCTCATAGCGCCCGGCCATCCCGTGGACCAGTTCGGTCAGCGGCTCGGCCAGGCGGTGCGCGTAGGCAGGATCGTCGACGTGGATCACCTTGGCCACGCCGTCGAGGGCGGCGGCGGCGGCGGCGACCGCGGCGCAGCCCTCGCCGGCGACCAGCACGTGAATCTCGCCGCCGAGCCCCTTGGCAGCGGTCACGGCCTTGGCGGTTGCGTCGTTGAGATGCGCGTTGTCGTGCTTGGCGAACACCAGGACGGCCATCAGAGCACCCCCGCCTCGGACTTGAGCTTCTCGACCAGCTCATCAACCGAGCCGACCTTCACGCCCGCCTTGCGAGTCGCGGGCTCGACGGTCTTTAGCACCTTCAGCCGCGGGGCGACGTCGACGCCGTAGTCGGCCGGAGTCTTCTCCTCCAGCGGCTTCTTCTTCGCCTTCATGATGTTCGGCAGGCTGGCGTAGCGCGGTTCGTTCAGCCGAAGGTCAACGGTCACGATCGCCGGCAGCTTCACCCGGATCGACTGCAATCCGCCGTCGACTTCGCGCGTCACGTCAGCATGATCTCCGTCGATCTTCAGCTCGGATGCGAAGGTCGCCTGCGGCCAGTCGAGCAGCGCCGCCAGCATCTGGCCGGTCGCGTTCATGTCGTTGTCGATCGCCTGCTTGCCGGCGATCACCAGGCCCGGGGCCTCGGCGTCGATCACCGCCTTGAGCAGCTTCGCCACCGCGAGGGGCTCGATATCCTGGTTCACGTCCTCGGACGCGACGATCAGGATCGCGCGGTCCGCGCCCATGGCGAGCGCGGTGCGCAGCGTCTCCTGCGCCTGCTTCACGCCGATCGAGACCGCGATGATCTCGGAGGCCAGGCCCTTCTCCTTGAGGCGGATCGCCTCCTCGACGGCGATCTCGTCGAACGGGTTCATCGACATCTTGACGTTGGCGAGGTCGACCCCCGAGCCATCCGCCTTGACCCTCGCCTTGACGTTGTAGTCGATCACGCGCTTGACGGGCACGAGGATTTTCATCGGATGCTCCTCCACGTCACACCGAGCGCCCGGCGCGTCCGGGCCGGCACGCCTGTGGGCGACCCTCGATCTCGACCGGGCGCCGCCCGGGGCGCGCAACAGGAAGTTGGGGCGCGCGACGGCCAGTCGCGGCCGTCGCGCCCCCCCCCGGGGCCGGGGCCGGTTCAGAGGATGAAGTCGTCGTCGTCGAGTTGTGCGATCGTCAGGTCGCGCAGCGTCAGCTGGTTCGGGCCGAAGGTCAGCTCGACGTCGTCGTCGACCTGGGCCGCAGCGGCCAGCACCTGGTCGAAGGCGTTCAGTCCGGCGATCCCGCTGAGGTCGATTTCGTCGTCGCCGGGTTCGAAGTCGGTCACGATATCGTCGCCGAAGGCAAAGACGAACCGGTCCCCGCCCTCGCCGCCGGTCATGACGTCGTCGCCGCGGCCGCCGTTCAGGACGTCGTTGCCCTCGCCGCCGACCAGCGTGTCGCGGCCGTCGCCGCCGCCGATCACGTCGTCGCCCTCGCCGCCGACCAGCTCGTCACGCCCGGCGCCGCCACGCAGGATGTCGTTGCCCTCTCGGCCAAACAGCCGGTCCGCGCCGGCTCCGCCGTCCAGCAGGTCGTTGCCGGCGCCCGCGTCGAGGACGTCGTTCCCGGTCCCGCCCGACAGCTCGTCGTTGCCGCTCTCGTCGGTGATGACGTCGTCACCGGCGCCGCCCCAGAGCGCGTCCTCGCCCTGACCGCCGAAGATGCGGTCGGCGCCGTCGCCGCCGCGAACCTCGTCGTCGTCGTCGTCGCCGTAGAGTTCGTCGTCGCCGCCGCGGCCGAGGATGACGTCCGCGCCGTCCAGACCCCGGATCAGGTCGGCGAGGTCGGTTCCCGTAAGGAAGTTCGCCTCGTCGTCGCCGGTGATGATGGCCATTCTTTCTGCTTCTGCTGATGAAACTCGAAGGGGCGATTGACCCGCGTCAAGTCATGCGGCCGAGAGGCCGGCCAGCTCGACCACGACCGCCGCATAGAGCACGAGGGTCGCGGCGAGCACGAACACGTGCCAGATCGTGTTGTGGAACGGCAGCCGCTCCCAGACCAGGAACAGCACGCCGACCGTGTAGAGGCTGCCGCCGAGCAGCACGAGGCGAAAGCCTTCGGGCGTCATGCGCTCGAGGATCGGCGCGCCGACGACCACCGCCGCCCAGCCCATGGCGAGATAGAGCGCGACCGTCAGCCCGAACAGCTGGCGTGCGGTGACCAGCTTGAGCGACACCCCCGCCGCCGCCGCCGCCCACAGCCCGGCGAGGAACGGCATCGCCTGCGGCCCCGACATCACCGCGAAGGGCGTGTAGGTGCCGGCGATCTTGAGGTAGATCGCCGACTGATCGAGCCGGCGCAGCCATTCCTTCCAGGCCGGCGCCGCGGTCATGTGATAGAGCGCCGAGCAGGCGAGCATGGCCACCAGGCTCACCCCGTAGACGCTGGCCGCGACCACCAGCACGCGGTCGTGCAGCCAGACCGCCGCCAGGGTCACCAGCACCGGCGCCGCCATCAGCGAGAGCAGCAGGCCTGTGACGTGAACGGCGGCGTCCGACAGCCGTTCGGCCTGCGAATAGACACCCCCGACACGACGCCGCACAAACATGCCGTTCCCCCGGCGACTAGGGCGCGTCCGACGCGACCACCCTTCTGATATATTAGCTCGAATTCGCCAGATTCGAGCACTCGCGCGAACGAATCGGTTAACGCCGCAGCGCGGCGCTCATCGGTTCGCGCCCGGAACCCACAGGACGTCGGCGCGACCCTCGTCGTTGGCGATGCGCCCGGCCACGAACAGCCAGTCGGACAGGCGGTTGAGGTATTTCACCGCCTCGGCGTTGATCGTCTCCATGGTCGCGAGCTCGACCACGTGCCGCTCGGCGCGCCGGCACACGGTGCGGCACAGATGCAGGTGCGCCGAGAGCGCCGAGCCGCCGGGCAGGATGAAGCTCCGCAGCGGCTGGAGCCGGACGTTCATCGCGTCGATCTCGCCCTCGAGGCGAACGACCTGGGCGGCGACGATCCGCAGCCGCGGATAGGGCGCCGTCGCGTCGTTCTCGATATCCGGGGTGCAGAGGTCGGCCCCGAGGTCGAACAGGTCGTTCTGCGCCCGCGCCAGACCTTCGTCCAGCGCGCCGTCCGCATGCAGCCGGGCGAGGCCGAGGGTGGCGTTCACCTCGTCGACCGTGCCGTAGGCGGTGACCCGCGTGGAATGCTTGGCGACCCGCGCGCCATTGCCGAGCGCGGTTTCGCCGTCGTCGCCGGTCTTGGTGTAGATGCGGTTCAGCACGACCATGGCGGCGAATCCCTATCGCGTGAAAAAGACGAAGCCGACGATCAGGACCACGGCGATGAACTGAAGCAGAAGCCGCAGGCGCATGATCTTGTTTGCGTATTTCTTGTTGAACTCGCCGCCGCGGGCGAACCCGGCCACGCCGACCACTAGCACGCCGAGCACGGCGAAGCAGGCAAACGCGGCGAGGATGAACAGCGGATCGCGGGACATGGCGCAGACCTTTTCGGGACGCTTGATCGGGCACGTAACCGATTCTGGCGGCGTGACAAGAGCCGATGCCGCGACCGTTGGAGATTCGCCGCGCTTTGGGGTATAAACAAAGAAGTTTTAGTGTGCGCCGATTCCAAGGCGAGTCGGGCCGCTAGCGGACACCGCCCTGAGTTTTCCAACATCCGGGAGCATTCGATGAAGTACGTTTTGACCTGGAAGAAAAAACGCCACGGCACGACGCTCGAGTATGAGGACGCGCAGCGCCGCGTGCTGGAATTGATGCGCGCCTGGCGCCGGCCCGATCGTGTCCTGATCCACGAATTTCTGGTGAAGGTCGGCGAGCCCGGCGGCTACGTCGTGTTCGAAGCCGACGACCTGGAGGCGGTCCATCGCGAGACCGCGGTTTTCTCCACGCTGAACTTTCACATCGATCCGGTGATCGACATCGACGCGGAGCTGGCCGCTGTCGGCATGGCGATCGAATGGCGCGATTCGGTGGTCTGACCGGCGCCCTTGCCGCGCCGGTCGATCGTCACAGCCGCGCCGCCAGCGCGTCGAGCCACCGGGTCGGCGCCAACCGCTTCAGCGCGCCCATCAGGTAGGTCGGCGTGGTGACGAAGTAGCGCGGCGGCGGGTTCGAGGTCTCCAGCGCTCGGATCAGCTTGGCGGTGACCGCGGCGGGCGGCAATTCGAAGCGGTCCTTCTTCGTGGCCGGCGCATACAGCCGCCGCATCAGCGTGCGCTCGTAGGCGCCGGCGTGCGCCGAGGCGCGCCAGTCGATCCAGCGCTCGAACTGCGGAACGGCGTTCGCCCGGAACGCGGTCGCGATCGGCCCGGGCTCGATCAGCACCACCGCCACGCCGGACCCGCGCAGCTCCAGCCGCAACGCGTCGGTCACGCCCTCCAGCGCGAACTTCGTCGCGACATAGGCGCCGCGCCACGGCAAGGCGACGAAGCCGAGGACCGAGGTGTTCATCACCACCCGCCCGGCGCCGCGCGCCCGCATCGCCGGCAGCACCCGGTTGGTCAGGTCGATCTGCCCGAACACGTTGGTCTCGAAGATCGCCCGCAGCGCGTCGCGCGACAGGTCCTCGACCGCGCCGGGGATGGCGTAGGCGCCGTTGTTGAACAGCGCGTCCAGCCGTCCGCTCGTTCGCGCCAGCGCCTCCGCCGCGCCGGCCGCGACGCTGGCCGCGTCCGCGAGGTCGAGCGGCCAGCTCTCCAACCCCTCCGCCGCGCGCGCCGCGCAGTCCTGCGGCCGCCGGCAGGTCGCGAACACGCGCCAGCCGCGCGCCTGCAGCGTGCGCGCCGCGTCGAGCCCGATGCCCGAAGAACAGCCGGTGATCAGGATCGTCCTCATGCCGCGTGCACCGCCGGCTCGGACCTGGTCTTCGAGACGTCTCGGAACGCCGTATCCGGCCCCGCCCTCGCGGGCGTGGCCGCGCGGGCCGCGCCCGCCGCGCCCAAGCACACAAGGCTGCCTGTGCCCGCGACTATCCCGGCCGCCACCGCCGCCTCCAGAACCTCGTGCCGCCGATCCATGCCGCGGGCCTCCTCGCGCGCGCAATCTGACCGCCCAGCCTCGCTCGCGCAACCCGGGCGGCGGCCTTTTGGGTGGACCGGAAAACCCGCGCGCGATACACAACATCTATGGCGGATCTGACAGACGACCCCGACATGACGCCCGGAGAGGTGACCGAGCCGCTCGCCCATGCCCTCGGCGAGCGCTATCTGACCTACGCGCTGTCCACCATCATGCACCGTGCGCTGCCCGACGCGCGTGACGGGCTGAAGCCGGTGCACCGCCGCATCCTCTTCGCCATGCGCGGGCTGCGGCTCGACCCGACCAGCGCCTTCCGCAAATGCGCCAAGATCGTCGGCGAGGTGATGGGCAACTACCATCCGCACGGCGACGCCTCGATCTACGAGGCGCTGGCGCGACTGGCCCAGGACTTCAACGTGCGCTACCCGCTGGTCGACGGCCAGGGCAACTTCGGCAACATCGACGGCGACAACCCGGCCGCCCAGCGCTACACCGAAGCCCGCCTCACCGCCGCCGCCGCCGCGCTGATGGAGGGCCTCGCCGAGGACGCGGTCGACTTTCGCGACAATTATGACGGCTCCGAACGCGAGCCGGTGGTGCTGCCGTCGGCCTTTCCCAACCTGCTGGCGAACGGGTCGAGCGGCATCGCCGTCGGCATGGCGACCAACATCCCGCCGCACAACATCGACGAGCTGGTCGGGGCCTGCCTGCACCTGATCAAGGCGCCGAACGCCCGCGACGAAACCCTGCTCGATTTCGTCCAGGGGCCGGATTTCCCCACGGGGGGGATCATCGTCGAGCCCCACGCCGCGATCAAGACGACCTACCTGACCGGCCGCGGCGGGTTCCGGCTACGCGCCCGCTGGGCGGTCGAGGACCTCGGGCGCGGAACCTGGCAGATCGTCGTCACCGAGATCCCCTACCAGGTGCAGAAGGGCAAGCTGATCGAGCGCATCGCCGATCTGGTGAACCTCAAGAAGATCCCGATCCTTGCCGACGTGCGCGACGAGAGCGCCGAGGACATCCGCATCGTGCTCGAGCCGCGCGCCCGCACGGTCGATCCGCAGCTGCTGATGGAGATGCTGTTCCGCAACAGCGACCTCGAGACTCGTTTCGCCATGAACATGAACGTGCTGATCGACGGCCGCACCCCGCAGGTCGCCTCGCTCAAGACGGTGCTGCGCGCCTTCCTCGATCACCGCCGCGAGGTGCTGCAGCGCCGGTCGCGCTTCCGGCTGGAGCGGATCGACGCCCGCCTCGAAATCCTCGACGGCCTGCTGATCGCCTATCTCAACCTCGACCGGATCATCGCGATCATCCGCACCGAGGACGAACCGAAGCCGGTGATGATCGCCGAGTTCGCACTCAGCGACAACCAGGCCGAGGCGATCCTGAACACCCGGCTGCGCGCGCTTCGCCGGCTCGAGGAGATGGAATTGCGCGCCGAGCGCGACGGCCTGATCGCCGAGCGCGCCGACCTCGCGGCGCTGCTCGGCTCCGAAGACCTGCAATGGAGCCGCGTCGCCGACCAGCTGCGCGAAGTGCGCAAGAGCTTCGGCAAGTCCGCCCCGGGCGGCGCCCGGCGAACGGACTTCGACGACGCGCCCGAAATCGAGGAAACCTCTTACGAATCCATGATCGAGCGCGAACCCGTCACCGTGGTCTGCTCCGCGATGGGCTGGATCCGCGTGATGAAGGGCCACCTCGATCCGGCCGCCGACCTCAAGTTCAAGGACGGCGACGGCCCCGGCTTCTTCCTGCACGCCGAGACCACCGACAAGCTGCTGCTGATGGCCTCGAACGGCCGCATGTTCACCCTGTCCGCCGCGACGCTGCCCGGCGGCCGCGGCATGGGCGAGCCGGTGCGCCTGCTCGTGGACCTCCCCAACGAAGCGCAACCGCTGGCGCTGTTGGTCCACCGCCCAGGCGGC
The DNA here is from genome assembly GCA_031413475.1 of Amaricoccus sp. Classification (GTDB taxonomy): domain Bacteria; phylum Pseudomonadota; class Alphaproteobacteria; order Rhodobacterales; family Rhodobacteraceae; genus Amaricoccus. The sequence goes on along the minus strand of JANOEW010000418.1, from coordinate 7,023 downwards.
CGGCTGCTGGTCGCCTCCGACGCCGGCGACGGCTTCGTGCTTCCCGAGGACGAGGCCGTCGCCCAGACCCGCGCCGGGCGGCAGATCCTGAATATCGGCCCCGGCCGCCGCGCCCGGGTCTGCCGCCGGATCGCCGGCGACCACGTCGCGACCGCCGGCGAGAACCGCAAGGTGTTGGTCTTCCCGCTCGCCGACCTGCCCGAGATGGGGCGCGGCAAGGGGGTGCGGCTGCAGAAATACAAGGACGGCGGCCTCGCCGACGCCGTGACCTTCACCCTCGCCGAGGGCCTCGCGTGGAAGGACCCCGCAGGGCGCACCCGCACCGTCGCCGCGCCCGAGCTTGCCGACTGGATCGGCGTGCGCGCCTCTGCGGGCCGCATGGCGCCGCGGGGCTTTCCACAGAACAACCGTTTCGATTGAATAAGCAACCGGGGGACAAGACCATGAACCACCTGTCGATCGCCGCCGCCGCCGCGCTGCTGCTCGGCGCCTGCGCCAACACCGACACCGCCGAGATCGCACGCGTCGCTTCGGTCTCGGCCACCGTCGCGGCGGTGAACCCGACCACCCGCGCCGTCGACCTCACGACCGACGAGGGCGAGACCATCCGCCTCACGGCCGGCCCGGAGATGCGCAACTTCGACCAGATCGAACCCGGCGACGTCGCCACGCTGGAGATCTACGGGTCGGTCATGGTCCAGGTCGCCGGCGTCGACGCGCCGGCCGAGCCGCAGACGCTCGCGGTGCTCGGCCGCGCCCCGGATGGCGCCCGCCCCGGCGCGCTCGCCGGCGTGGTCACCATCGCGACGCTCGAGTTCGTCTCTTACGACCCCGAGACCTTTATGGCCGCGCTGATCCTGCCCGACGGCGAGCCGATCGCCGTGCCGGTCCAGCCCGAGATGCGCCCCTTCGACACGGCCCGCACCCCCGGCGAGCGCATCGAGGTCACCTTCAGCGACGCCGTCGCCCTGATCGTCGATCCCGCCTGAGCCGGACCGTCAGCCCGGCGGCGCGCGGACCTGCCGCAGCCGCCGTGGCGCCGCAAACGCCGTTAACCATTAAATCATTAAATATCAAGCACTTGTGCGCTGTCCGAACTCGGACATCCCCGACCGAGGCTACCTCAGCCGATCGACGCGGCGAGCCCCGCCCTCACCCGAACGCCTGCGGTCGCGCCTCGCGGGCCATGTGGTCGAGCACGCCGTTGACGAACTTCGCCTCCTTGCCGTCCGGATAGAACGCCTTGGCGATTTCGAGATACTCGGTGATCGTCACCTTCGGCGGGGTGTCCGAGGCCACCAGTTCGGCCCCGGCGGCCCGGAACAGCGCGCGCAGCGTCGGGTCGATCCGGTCGATCGGCCAGCGCGCCGCCAGCGCCCGGTGGGTCAGCTGGTCGATTCGCGCCTGGTTCGCCACCGCCTCGGTCAGCAGGCGGCGGAAATGCTCGAGGTCCGCGTCGTTGAACCGCACGCCGTCGATCACCGCCCCGAGCCGATGTGCCTCGAACTCCTCGATCACCGCGTCGAGTCCGACGCCCGCCGCCTCCATCTGGAACAGCGCCTGAACCGCGTAGAATCGCGCGGCGGTACGCATCCGCCGGGCCTGCGCCGCGGTCGGCTTCTTCGGGTCGGTGGGCGTCGTCATGCCGCGGCGCCTCCTGCGCCCGGGGCGAACCGCCGCACCAGGGCGATCAGATGCAGGCACGCCTCCGCCGCGCCGCCGCCTTTGTTCAGGCCGCCGGGGTCGGCGCGCGCCGCGGCCTGCGCCATCGTCTCCACCGTCAGGATGCCGTTGCCGATGCAGACGCCCTCGAGCCCGAGCAGCATGAGCCCGCGCGCGCAGTCGGCGCAGACCGTCTCGTAGTGCGAAGTCTCGCCCCGGATCACGCAGCCGAGCGCCACGAAGCCGTGAAAGCCGCCCGCCCGCGCCGCCAGCCGGATCGCCGTGGGAATCTCCAGCGCGCCCGGCACCTCGACGACGTCGTGCGCCGCGCCCGCCGCCGCCGCCGCCGCCCGCGCCCCGGCGATCAATTTATCGGCGACGTCGCGATAGAACGGCGCGGCCACGATCAGCAGCCGCGTCTCCCGGTCGAAGACCGGCGGCTTCAGCCCGTGGCCCGGGTCGCGCTCGGCCAAGCTCAGTCCTCCGACGGCGGGATCGGCCGTGTGCCCGCGATCGCGAGCCCGTAGCCGTCGAGGCCGATGACCTTCGGGCTCGGCGAGTTCGTCAGCAGGATCAGCTCGTGCAGCCCCAGAGCATTCAGGATCTGCGCGCCGATCCCGTATTGGCGCAGTCGGTTCGGCGAGACGTGGTCGCCGACGTCGAGCTTCATCGACATGTCGCGCAGCACCACGACGACCCCGCGCCCCTCGGCCGCGATCGCCAGCATCGCGTCGCGCAGCTGGTGCGCGCGCCCGGCGTGCAGCCCGAGCAGGTCTTCGAGCGGGTTGACCGCGTGCATGCGCGCCAGAACCGGCGCGGCCGTCGCGATGTCGCCCTTGGCCAGGACGATGTGCTCGCCGCCGCCGGTGACGTCGGCGAACACCCGCATCTGCCAGGTCCCGCCGAACTCCGAGACGACGCTGCGCACCGAGGTCTCGCGCACCAGGTTGTCGTGGCGCCGGCGATAGGCGATCAGGTCCGAGATCGTGCCGATCTTGATGCCGTGGCGCTGCGCGAAAGCGACGAGGTCGGGCAGCCGCGCCATCGTGCCGTCGTCGTTCATCACCTCGCAGATCACGCCCGACGGGTTCATCCCCGCGAGCCGCGCGATGTCGACCGCCGCTTCGGTGTGCCCGGCGCGCACCAGCACGCCGCCGTCGCGGGCGCGCAGCGGAAACACGTGCCCCGGCGAGGCGATGTCGGCCGCTCCGGACCGCGAGTCGATCGCCACTGCGACCGTGCGGGCGCGGTCGTGCGCCGAGATGCCGGTGGTGACACCCTCGCGCGCCTCGATCGAGACGGTGAAGGCGGTCTCGTGGCGCGACGAGTTCGACGCCGCCATCAGCGGCAGGCCGAGCGCGTCGAGCCGATCGCCGGTCAGCGCCAGGCAGATCAGCCCGCGGCCGTGCGTCGCCATGAAGTTGATCGCTGTCGGCGTGCACATCTGCGCCGGGACGACGAGGTCGCCCTCGTTCTCCCGGTCCTCGTGATCGACCAGGATGAACATGCGGCCGTTGCGGGCGTCGTCGATGATTTCCTCGACCGAGGAAATCGCGTCGCGGTAGTGGTCCTGCGGCATCGCGGCCCCCTCAGGCGGCATCGTAGTCTCCGAGCCGCGCGACGTAGCGTGCGAGGGTGTCGATCTCGAGATTGACCAGATCACCGGCGGCCACCTCGCTCCAGGTCGTGTGCGCGCGGGTGTGGGGGATGACGTTCACCCCGAACTCGGCCCCCGCCACCTCGTTCACCGTCAGCGAGGTGCCGTTCAGCGCCACCGAGCCCTTCGGCGCGATGAACCGCGCCAGGATGGCCGGCGCACGGAAGCCGACCCGCGAGCTGTCGCCGTCGGGGGTCACCGCCACGACCTCGGCCAGCCCGTCGACGTGCCCCGAGACGATGTGCCCGCCGAGCTCGTCACCGACGCGCAGCGCACGTTCGAGATTGACCGGCCGCCCCGACGTCCAGGCGGTGCGGCCGGCGCGGATGTTGGTCTTCGAGACCGTCTCGGCCGAGACGTCGACCTCGAACCAGGCGCCGCCCGGCGCGGCGCCGCGGTCGACCACCGTCAGACAGACGCCGTCGCAGGCGATCGAGGCGCCGAGCGCGATCGTTTCCGCTGCATAACCGCAGACGATGCGCGCCCGAAGATCGCCGCGATCCTCGAGCCGCGCGATCCGGCCGACGTCGGTGACGATCCCGGTGAACATGCGTTTCCTCAAGCCCGCTCCGCGCCGGGTGGTAGCCTGCGCGCGCACCCTCGGCAAGCCCTCGTGGCCGGCACAGAGCCGGCGCCGAGCCGGCACGGGCCGACCCCGTCCCGGGTTCGATCTTCGCGCTGGCCTGCGCCGCCGATTGCGGTTAATTTCATGGCAAAAGCCGGCGAAGAAGACGCGACGAGGCCATCGATGCAGATCCTGCGGACAGCGACCCTGCCGCGCTTGGCGGCCCTCCTGCTCATACTTGTCGCGGGCGGCTGCACCCTGCCGCGATCCGGGCCGACGGCCGGAGAGATCCGCGCCAACGATCCCGGCTCGGGCGTGCGCATCGTCGACGTCAGTTCCGCCGTCGCCCGGGCCGCGCTTTCCGAAGACCCGTTGGGCTTCGGCGCCGATTTCCTCGGGGCCGACGCGGTCGCCGCCGACGGCATCAGCCCGGGCGACCGGGTCTCGGTCACCGTCTGGGAGAACGTCGATACCGGTCTGCTGGCCGGCGTCGGTCAGAAGGTGACCGCGCTCGACGAGATCCAGGTGGACGCTCAGGGCCGCATCTTCGTGCCCTACGTCGGGCTCATTCCCGCCGCCGGCCGTTCCCCCGACGCGCTGCGCAAGGACATCACCGCGGCGCTCCAGGACCAGACGCCCGACCCCCAGGTCGAGGTGCGCCGCCTCAGCGGGATCGGCTCCACCGTCAGTGTGATGGGCAGCGTCGCGACCCAGGGCGTCTACCCGATCGAGGCGCCGACGCGGCGGCTGTCGGGCATGCTCGCCCAGGCGGGCGGGGTGTCGATCGTGCCCGACGTGGCGCAGGTCAAGGTCGAGCGCGGCGGACGCACCGGCCGAGTCTGGCTGCAGGACCTCTATGACAATCCGCGCAACGACATCGCGCTCAGGGCGGGCGACCGCATCATCGTCGAGCAGGACCGCCGGTCCTTCACCGCGCTCGGGGCGGCGACCGGCCAGCGCCGGGTCAACTTCACCAAGCGCGACCTGTCGGTGATCGAGGCGCTCGCCGACGCCGGAGGGCTCGACGGCCGCTCCGCCGACCCGACCGGCATCTTCGTCTTTCGCGTCGAAGGCCCGGAGGTCGCGCGCCGGGTGACCGCCCAGCCCGACATCGCCGGCGCGACGCGCATCGCCTATGTGATCGACCTGACCAAGCCCGCCGGGTTGTTCGCGGCGCGCGAGTTCATCGTGCGCGACGAGGACACCATCTACGTGACCGAGGCGCCGCTCGCCGCATGGTCGCGCGTGCTTGCGCTCGCGGGCAGCGCCGTCAACTTCGGCAGCTCGGTCGCGGTGCTCGAGGATCGGTTCTGACGCCGGCGCAACCGTCGCCTCAGGCGCAGTTCGGAAGACCGGTTCGTCTGCGCCTGTGAGCGGCCAGACAAGTTGAAATTCGGTTAAGAAGGATCAGAATATCTCTTAAAAACAATCAGTTAGCCATTTGTCCGCGCGCGGACGGCTCCCCCATGGGCACCTGTTTCCGGATCAGGCGCGTAGCCAGCGGGCCCGCACGTCGCCGCCCACCCGCCGCTCGTCGGCCAGCCGAAACCGCGGCGCGAGCGCCAGCGCCCCGACCGCCATCGATCCGACCGCCGCCACCGCGTCTTCCCCGAGCACGAGCCCCGCGGTATAGGTCACCACCTCGTCCACCAGGTCCGCCGCCAGCAGCGCCCCGGCGAGCCTGCCGCCGCCCTCACACAGCACCCGGGTCAGGCCCCGGTCGCCGAGCCGCTGGAACAGCGCCGAGATGTCGAGCTGCCCATCGGGCTGGAAGGGCACCTCGATCAGGATCGCGCCGCGCTCGGCCCAGGCCTGGCGGCGTGCCGCCTCGGCCTCGACGTGATGACACAGCCAGAGCGGCGCATCCTGCGCGGTCTGTCCGAGATAGCCGCTGCGCGGCAGCGCGAGTTCGCCCGTCACCACCACCCGCACCGGCCGGACCTCGGCCAGACCGATGTCGCGCACGTCGAGCCGCGGGTCGTCGCTGCGCGCGGTGCCGGCGCCGATCAGCACCGCGTCCGAGGTCGCGCGCATCAGATGCACCTCGCGACGCGCCAGCGGCCCGGTGATCCAGCGGCTCTCGCCGGCGCCGGTGGCGATGCGCCCGTCGATCGACGTCGCCAGCTTCAGGATCAGGCGCGGCCGGCCGCGGGTGATGCGCGACAGAAAGCCGGCGTTCAGCGCCGCCGCTTGCTCGGCGAGGCCCCCGGTCGTCACCTCGACCCCCGCCGCCCGCAGCGCCGCGAAGCCGCGCCCGTCCACCCGCGGGTCGGGGTCCTCGATCGGCGCGACCACCCGCGCCACGCCGGCCGCGATCAGGGCGTCGGCGCAGGGCGGAGTGGCGCCGACATGCGCGCAGGGCTCCAGCGTGACATAGGCCGTTGCGCCGCGCGCCTGCGCCCCCGCCGCGGCAAGCGCCATCGCTTCGGCATGCGGCCGCCCGCCCGGCTGGGTCCAGCCGCGCCCGACGACCCGTCCACCCGCGACCAGCACGCAGCCCACCGCCGGGTTGGGCCAGACCCGCCCCAACCCGCGCCGTGCAAGCCCGAGCGCCGCGCGCATCCAGCCCGCGTCTTCGTCCGTCGTGCTCATCGTGTCAGGGCGTGAGAATCAATCGACGATGCATGGGGTTGCCCGTCGAAAGGATCGGGCGCTCCTGCGCATCGGTCGGGGCCGCGGGCATTCTCTCGCATCCGCTCATTCGTCACGGCCGGCCGGGGTGGGGCGCAGCTCCGACACGAAGTCCTCGAAGTCGTCCGCCGCCTGAAAGTTCTTGTAGACGCTGGCGAACCGCACGTAGGCCACGGTGTCGATCCGCGCGAGCGTCTCCATGACGATCTGGCCGATCACGTCCGAGGGCACGTCGGTCTCGCCGAGGCTCTCCAGCCGCCGCACGATGCCCGAGACCATCTGGTCGATCCGCTCCGGCTCGATCGGCCGCTTCTGCAGCGCGATCCGGATCGAGCGCTCGAGCTTGTCCCGGTCGAACGCCTCGCGCTTGCCGCTTTTCTTGACGACCACGAGATCGCGCAGCTGGACACGTTCGTAGGTGGTGAAGCGCCCTCCGCAGGCCGGGCAGAACCGGCGGCGGCGGATCGAGACGTGGTCCTCGGCCGGGCGGCTGTCCTTCACCTGGGTG
>JANOEW010000417.1:0-10705 GCA_031413475.1 Amaricoccus sp. | reverse complement strand
GCAAAAGATCGCTTCGGCTGCCTCTATTTTGTCTTCGCGATATTAGGCGTGGCGGTCCTCTTTCAGGAACTTTTGTGACCTACCCTGCTAGATTGCGAAACGCGTCTTTGGGTCGAAGAAGTGCAGCTTCGCTACATCGATCGCCAGCTCGATCGATTCGCCCGAGCGGACCGCGCTGACCGCCTCGAACTTCGCCACGGCGTTGGCGGCGCTGCTGAGGTCTTCGACGGCGTCGGGGTCGCCAGAATCGATCCGGACCGCGTCAATGTTCACATGGACGATCAGCTCCGATCCGAGCTCCTCGATTGTCCTCACTTCCGCCGGAATCGTCGCGAAGCGGGATCCGGACTCGAGCTTGCTGTCGTAGAGGTCCTCCGGGCGGATCCCGAAGATCACCGGACCGCCTTCGAACATCTTCAGGCGGGGAGAGCGCTCGAACGCGGCCGCCGGCACCGCGATCGACGCGTTCTGCAAGGCGATCCGGCCATCCAGCAACCGGCCTTCGAACAGGTTCATCGACGGCGACCCGATGAAGCCGGCGACAAACACGTTGACCGGATGATGATAGAGCGTCTTGGGCGTGTCCACCTGCTGAAGCACGCCGTCCTTAAGCACCGCGACCCGGTCGCCCATGGTCAGGGCTTCGGTCTGGTCGTGCGTCACATAGATCGTGGTCACACCCAGCTGTCGCTGCAGGCTCGCGATTTCGGCGCGCATCTGCACGCGCAGCTTGGCGTCGAGGTTCGACAGCGGTTCGTCCATCAGAAAGGCCGCCGGCTCGCGCACCATGGCCCGCCCCATGGCGACCCTCTGCCGCTGACCGCCGGACAGCAACGCAGGCTTGCTGTCGAGCAGCGCATGGAGCTGCAGGGTCTTCGCAATTTCATTGACGCGCTTCGTGCGCTCGGCCTTGCTCTTGCCTGCAAGCTTCATCGAGAACGCGATGTTCTCGAACACGGTCATATGCGGATACAGCGCGTAACTCTGAAAGACCATCGCGATATCCCGGTCCTTCGGCGCGAGATCAACGACATCCTCGCCACCGATGGTCAGGGCCCCGCTGCTGATCTCCTCGAGTCCCGCGATCATCCGCAGCGCCGTGGACTTTCCGCATCCCGAAGGCCCGACGAGGATCAGAAATTCACCATCGCGAACGGTCAGGCTCAGATCCTTGATCGCCTGATACTTGTTCCCATAGGTTTTGCAGATCTTGTCCAGCACAACCTCGGCCATCCGGCATTCCCCCTCTTTGGTTTGCCCCCTCGTTGGTCATGGCTCGTATTGCGCCGCCCATCAGGCATGGGGCATCCATTGAGACGACCTGACCACGTCTCAGTCAGTAGGTGCAATCGGAATGGGCACGGGCGCGCCGTGCTCCGCCATTTTTGCAAGACACGCGCGGTGGTCCGGCAGGGCCCTGCGGCCTCCTTGCCCTGTCACTGAAATCGCGGCGGCCGCGGTGGCGTAAATAGCGCACTCGATCGGCGACTTTCCTTCGGTCAGGGCAAAGGCATAGGCGCCGTGAAAACAGTCCCCCGCGCCGGTGGTGTCCACGGCACTGACCCTATAGGCCGGGATATGCCATGCGACGACCTCGCCCTTTTGCCTCACGTAGGCTCCTCGCTCGCCATCGGTCAGAACCACTGCGGCGCGGTCATTGGACCACAGCTTGCCCAGGATCGCTGCTGCGTTGGTTTCGCCGGCGTAAGCCCGCGCAAATTCATAGGGCAACACCAGATGGTCGGCCAAGCTCATCAACCTGTCCGTCGCGGGCCCGATGGTCCATTCGATATCGGCCACCACCGCCAGACCCAGTGCGCGAGCCCGGGCTACGACCAGAGGCGCGTGCGTGGCGAAGCCGTCAATCAGGAGCACCTGGGCCTGCGCGAGCGTGTCATCGGCCAGCGCGTCGCAGGTCCCGTGCGGCACATCGTCGTCAAAGGCGATGAACCTTTCTCCGTCGGGCGCGACGGTGATGACGGCCTGAATCGCCCTGGCGTCGGGACGCCGCGGAGCGAAGGAGATGTCGACCCCCTGTCGCTCGAGTTCACGCGCACTCAAGTCATGGGGCGGCTGATCGCTCAGCCACCCGATGAAACCGGCGCGCCCCCCAAGTCTGGCGACCGCAACGAGCGCCGTGGCCACATTTCCGCCATGGTCGGTGATACGACTTGTCACCCTTCCCTTCCCGGCGCCCAGCGGCCGGTCGACGTAGATGATGTCATCGACCGATATCGCACCGAAGCCCAGAACCCGGAGGCCGCGGGTCACGCGTCAGCCGCCGGCCGCGGTCAGCGCCTCTTGCGGCGCGATGCCGTCGTGAATGACGAACCTGAAGGCGCGCGCGGCCATCGTCGTGTCGCCGTGCCCCCAGAGGTTGCGCCCCACGACGGCGCCCCTGGCGCCCGCCCGTAGCGCCTCGGAGGTCTGGGTCAGCGCGCCGAGCAGGGTGTCGGTCTTCGGGCCGCCGGCGATGACGACAGGCACCGGGCAGGTGGCGACGGTTTCCTGAAATGAATCGAAGTCGCCGGTGTATCCGACTTTGATCACGTCGACCCCGGTCTCGAAACCGATGCGCACGGCATAGGCGATCTGATCGGGGGTAAAGACGATCTTGCCCCCGTCCGAGAAGTCCCGGGGATAGATGTGGGCGATGACCGGCATTTCGTAACGGGCGGCGGCGTTGACCGTATCGGTCAGCCAGCGAATATAATCGCCTTCCGTGGGGCCGCGCACCGGAATGGCGACGGCCAGCGCATCCGCGCCGTAGCGCACGGCATCCTCCGGCGTCGCGATCAGCTGGCGGATCCGATCGTCGGGCGTGAAGCAGCCCGCCTGTATGACCAGCGCCGCCTTGCCCGCGTATTGCGGCCACAGATGCCGCGCCGCACCCGGCTGAATGCTGATGTAGTCCGGCCCACCGGCCATGACCCGCGCCAGCGCGCCCGGCAGGTCCGCAAGCCCGCCCTCTCGGACATTGCCATAGCCGACAAAATGGTCGACAGCGCCCCCGAACAAATGTCCGGATGGATGCGAAAACAGACGCGACAGACGAACCTGGGTTCCGAGTCCCATATCAGCTTAACCCCTTCATGGCATTTCCCTACTTCTGCAGTACCGATCCAGGCACCCCGATCCCGAGTTGGCGAAGCGTCTCCCGATTCGCCTTGACGGCCGCGGCGGGGTCGGATGCCGCGGCCTCAGATTCCTCCTCGACGACGACCCAGCCGTTGAAGTGCGGCACCCGTTCCACGGCGGAGATCACCGCGGGAACATCGCAGCTCCCCTGTCCCAGCATCGCCCAGGTCCCCGCCGCGTCCACATCCTTGAGATGGACATAGCGGATCCGGTCCCGGTGGGCCGCGAGCGTGTCGCCGATGGACTGTCCGCCGCGCAGGATGTGGCCGGTGTCCGGCACCCACCCGACCCGCGGCTCCAGCAGGGCGAACATTTGATCGTAGTCTGCGCGGTCGAACAGCAGCGTGTTGTGGTGCGACGAGGGATGCACGGCGACGGTGACGCCCGCCTCCCGCCCGATCTCCGCAGCGCGATTGTAGGTCTCGGCAGCCACCGCGAACTTGTCGTCGCGCGCGCCCTCGGACACGATCGTGGCCGATCCCATCGAAACCAGGGCGCCGGGAAAGGGCGCCGCGAACTCCACCCAGCGGCGGGCGGCGTCCAGGTCGGCGGCCATCCGCCCGCGCTCGGTGAAGCCGCTGTCGGAGCTGAACGCGAACGACACCAACGCGAGGCCGGCGTCATCGAGCCGGCGGGCAAAATCCGCTGCGCGGCCCGCGTATGGCCCGATCATGGTGTCGGTGATCTCGATCCCGGCATAGCCGGCGTCGGCGATCGCCCGAACCAGCTCATCGGGCCCACCCGTCCAGCCAGCGCCCAGCATTTCCCAGGTGAATGTCTGGCAACCGAATTTCAGTGCGGGAGTGGCCATCTGTTTGTCCTGGTCTGGATGATTGCGGTCGCGTCGATCTCGCCTCTGTCTTTTGGCCGGCCGAAAGCACCGAGCTTCCTAGTTCTCTGTCCACCGCAAGCATCAGGTGTATTTTCCCATCGATCCCACCGCGCGCCCCCGCGCCAGAGAGAAAGCTCCGAACATGGCTCAAACGACACAGGCGAAACTGAGGATCGGCGTCGTCGGATGCGGCAACATTTCGCTGGCCTATCTGCGCAACGCACCCCTCTTCCGCGGCGTTGAGATCACCGCCTGCGCCGATATCAACCCCGACGCAGCGGCGCGCCGCGCCGCGGAGTTCGGCCTGCCCGCGATGGAACCCGACGCGCTGATTGGCGATCCCTCCATTGATCTGGTTCTGAACCTGACGATTCCCGCAGCGCATTTCGATATCTCGTTGCAGGCTCTTTCCGCCGGCAAGCATGTCTTCACTGAAAAGCCGCTCGCCGTCAAAGCCGAAGCCGGTCGCAAGCTCGCCGCCGCGGCTGCATCGCGCGGCCTAGCGCTGGGCTCGGCCCCCGACACCTTCCTCGGAGCAGCCGGACGCTTAGCGCGCCGCCTGATGGAGGTCGGCGCCATCGGGGCGCCCGTCACCGGGACCGCCTTCATGATGGGGCGTGGTATGGAGCACTGGCACCCCGATCCGAGCTTCTACTACCAGGCCGGCGCCGGTCCGGTCATGGATATGGGCCCCTACTACCTGACCATGATGGTCAACCTCATAGGTCCCGTGCGCCGAGTCCAGGCCGTCGCCACCACCGGCCAGGCCGAGCGGCTGATCACGGCGGACGGACCCAAGAGCGGCACGCGGTTCAAGGTCGGCACGCCGACCAGCGTCCTGTCCCTGCTGGAGTTCGCCTGCGGCGCGACCGTCACCTTCGGCGCGTCGTGGGACGTATTCCGTCATTCCAATCACCCAATCGAGCTGCACGGCACCAAAGGCTCGCTGCGCTTGCCGGACCCCGATAACTTCGGCGGAGTCGTGGCGCTCTCCGACATGGGCGGCGCCTGGGTCGAGACGGACACCTCGAGCCGGCCCTTTGGCTCGGCGAACTGGCCCGTGGATGAGCCTGACCGGGCGAACTACCGGATGCTGGGTCTGGCGGACCTTGCTCGCGCGGTGACTGAAGGGCGCGCCCCGAGGGCGTCGGGCGATCTCGCGCTGCATGTGCTCGAGGTCATGGAGGCGATCCTGCGGGCCGGTGAAACCGGAGCAGCGCAGGTTATCGGCAGCATGATCCCGCAGCCCCAAGAACTGCGCGAAGACGAAACGACAAGCCTGCTGTCATGACGCGGATTGGAGCGCTTGCAATTATGAGTTGCACCGATCGAACCCTGTCCGTCCCGATCTGCGGCAAGGTCGCGAACGGCCCGGCCAAATCCCTTCCAGGCGTCATCGCGCGGGCGCCTTTCCGCCAGATGGGCAGGAGCCGCACGTAGGCCCCGGTCATCCTGAGCAGGGGTCAGTGCCAGTTTGCGGCGATGAACTCAAGCATCGCTCCCTGGTCCGGCAACCGGCTCGTATCCACCTCGAGGACCGGGCCAACGCGCATGGGCTCCGCCCGCGCCGCCAGTTCGCGGAGCTCCTCGGCGTACTCGGGACCAGGGTGACCCGGCAGGCGATCGCCGGCGCGGCCCCGGTACCGCGCGGCGACGACATCGGCCGGCGCGTGGCACCAGAACTCCAAAACTGCGTCGACGCCCGCCTCCGCAAGCAACACCTCGAGCAGTTCGCGAGGCTGGAAGCCGAACCAGGCGTCGACGATCGCCGTCGTCCCGGCGGGCGCCGCCGCGATCAAGGCAAAGATCGCGTGGTAGCTAGCGCGCCCCAGCCCCCGGTTGAACGGCCGGTCGACCGCGCCGATCTCCGCGAGGAACGGGTTCTTGACGGTGTCGAGCGCATAGACCGGCCATCCCGTCGCCCCCGCGAGCGCATTCGCCACGCCGCTCTTGCCGCTGGCGGGCACGCCGTTCACCATCACCATCCGCCGGCCGCGCGGACGGTCGTCGAGCGCCGCGAGGCCTGCCCCCACGATCCCCGCATCGTCGCCGAGCTCCGCCGGTACGATCTCCGTCTCGTACCAGCTCGGCTCGGGCGGCAGCAGCGCGATGGCTTCCGCCGCCTCGCGTCCCAGCCCGCCGCCAAGGATGACGCGCTCGCAATCGAGCGTGGCGACGATCGCATCGGCCGCGCGGCGCAGCGGCGCGGCCCAGGTCGTTAGGATCCGCTGCGCAATGCTGTCGCCGGACCGGGCGCGCTCGATCAGCGACGCAGCCGTCGTGCCTTCCGGCTGCCCGCCGGCCCGGATCAGACCGCCGAGCGCCGTGCCGGAACTCATCGCCTCGACACAGCCGCGATGGCCGCAGAGACAAGGCGGCCCTGCGGGATCGACAGGTATATGGCCGAGCTGCCCGGCGGTGGCGCGGCCGCGGAGGATTCGGCCGTCCTCCATGACGCCGCCGCCGATGCCGGTGCCGATGGTCAGAAGCGCCAGATGCCGCGCCCCCCGACCGGCCCCGCACCTCGCCTCGGCCACCATCGCCATGCTCGCGTCATTGTCGATCGTCACCGGACGAGCGAACCGCTCCTCGATCCGCGCCGCCAGCGCGACCTTCGACAGATCGACATAGCCGCCCGACAGCACCCTGCGCTGGCCGAAATCCACGCGGCCGGGGACGCCGATCCCAATGGCGGCCACGCTCGGGTCATCCAGTTCGTCGGTGAGCGCGATCAGATGCGAGACGACCTCGTCCGGATCGCGGGAACTTGCCATCCGGCTGCGGGCGAGGATAGCGCCGTCCGCCGCGATCCGGCCGGCGCGCAGATGCGTGCCGCCGATGTCGATCCCGATCGCGGTGGCGACGCTGGCCGTAGGAGCCATCGCATCAGGCCGCCATTTTGGCCCGATACTGGGCGATCACGGCCTGGATCTCGTGAAGACGCGGGACCGCGACGGTTTCCAGCCGCTTGCGCGTCACGGTGCGGTCGAGCGAGATGCAGTCCTTCCAGAGCGAGCGCCCGGCAATGACGCCCGACGCGCCGTTCGCCATCGCCGTCTCGACCTGTCCGAGGAAGGTCTCGTGGTCGACGCCCGCCGACAGCACGGCCCAGGGCACGTCGCCCGAAAGTCGCGTGATCGCGGCGCAGGCCTCCGCCGAACCCGGGAACGGAATCTTCAGCACTTTGGACCCGTGGTCGAGGCAGAGGCGCGCGCCGCCTTCGATGAGTTCCGCGGTCTTGGCGGCGTAGGCTTCCTTGCTTTCGCCTTCGAGCTGGTAGGTCAGGAACTCGACGACCAGTAGCAGATCCTCTTGCGCGAAGTCGGCGATCACCGCGTCGAGGGTTGCTAGGTTCGCGACGTTCGCGGCCGGCGTGTCGGAGCGCAGATAGATCATGATCTTGCCGCCGGTGCCGCCGAGTTCGCGGACGCGGCGGGCAGTGACGCCCTCGACCATGTTCGAGATCCGGTAGCCCTCGGGGGAGACATCCCAGCCCGACGCGTCGAGGCCGATGAGCAGCGCGGTCTGGCGGTCGAGCATCCCGTCGTCGACGAGATGCGGCACGGCGCAGATCGGATCGACCAGCACGCAGGACGCCTGGCTCGCCAGATATCGGGCGATGTCGGCCTTGGTGCCGCCCAGAACCGCGTTGCTGATCGCCTTCTGCGTCTCGGGATCGGAGGCGAGCAAGCTGCGCATGCCGCCGCGCTGGTCGCAGGCGATCACCATCATCGCACCGTCGTCGCCGCAAATCTGCTGGTAGCCGCGCCGCTCGGCCGTGGTCATTCTGGTCATTCCGGTTTCCCTTTCCGATCCCCGCGCTGGATTGCCAACCCGGGGCAGATGCGTGCTAACGTTTCCTTAGCTTATCGTGTATCATATTGCAGAAAGGAATTTCAAGCTGTCAATTCCGTCGTCCTCCGATCCGGCCGCGATGCGCGCGCTGCTGCACAGCGTGGCGAAGATGCATTACGAGACGGCGATGAGTCAGGTCGACATCGCCAAGCGCCTCGGCATCTCGACCGCCACGGTGTCGCGCATGCTGCAGCGGGCGCGGGCCGAGGGGGTCGTGCGCATCGAGATCCCGGAACTGGTCGCGGTGGACGAGATGGGCGCCGCGCTGTGTCAGCGCCTCGGGCTCAAGGCGGCGGCGGTTGTCGAGACGCCGTCTGCAAATGCGCTGGCGGCCCTGGCCGGGCCGGTCGGGGAGATGCTCGGGCGGGCGGACCTCAAGCCCGGATCGGTTCTGGCCATCGGCTGGGGCCGGGCGATCCGGGCGATTCTCGATGCGGGCCTGCCGCCGATTCCGGGCATCCTCACCGTGCCGGCGACCGGGGGCATGCAGCAGCATCTGCCGCATTTCCAGGTCAACGAATTCGTGCGGCTCGCCGCCGAGCAGACCGGCGGCGCGCCGCATTTCGTCCATGCGCCCTACCTGCCGTCGGCCGCCACGCGCGCGGCGTTCCTCGCGGATCCGTCGATCGCCGCAAGCGTGGCGCTGTGGGACCGGATCGACGCGGCCCTCGTCGGCATCGGCCTGCCGCACGCGCAGAACTCGCCCGAGGCGAGCGCCGCGACGCCCGGCGAGCAGGCGCTGCTCAGCGCGGTGGGCGACGTGATCCGGCACTATTTCGACGCCAGGGGTCGGCTCATCGACTGGGACGGCGAAGGCCGGATGATCGCCGCCTCGCCCGAGCAGTTGCGCCGGACCCCGCTAGTGATCGGCGCGGCGATCGGGATCGAAAAGGTCGAGGCGATCTTCGGCGCCGTTCGCGCCGGGTTCATCAGCGCGTTGGTGACCGACGTCCGCACCGCCGACGCCGTTCTGGCGCGGCCGAATTAAGAAAATAATTGCAGGAATAAATTTCACTTGACGGTCGCCGGCGTCTGGCCGATCATCGGACCAAGAGCAGACACAAGTCGCTCGTTCAGGGAGGAAAGCATGAAGCGCCGTTCGATCTTCAAGGCCATCGCCGTATCCAGCATGGCCCTCGCCCTCGGCATGGGGGCGCTTGCGCCGGCCCAGGCACAGGATGAAAAGAAATACACCATCGCCCTGATCCCGGGCCTGACCACCGACGCCTTCTACATCACCATGCGAAAGGGCGCGCAGGCTGCGGCCGACGCGCTGGGCGTCGAACTTGTGTTCCAGGGCGCGCCCGATTTCAACCCGGTGCTGCAGGTTCCGGTGCTCGACGCGGTAATCGCCCGCAAACCGGACGCCATCCTGATCGCGCCGACCGACACCACCCAGCTGGTCGAGCCGCTGCGCAAGGCGAATGATGCGGGCATCCCGGTCATCACAGTCGACACCTTCATCGGAACCGGCAAGTACCAGACCGGCGCCGGCGACGCCGACTTCCCCTATTCCTACATCGCTTCCGACAACGTGCTGGGCGGCCGAATGGCGGCCCGATCGCTGGCCATAGCGATCGGCGGCGAGGGTAAGGTCTATGTCTCGAACGTGAAGCCGGGCATCTCGACCACCGACCAGCGCGAGGAAGGCTTCAAGGCCGAGATCGCCGAGAACTTCCCGAATGTCGAGGTCCTGGAGACCCAGTTCAACGACAACGACGCCAACAAGGCGGCGAGCCAGCTGCAGGCCGTCTTCGCCCGCAACCCCGATCTGAAGGGCGTGTTCGGCGCCAACCTCTTCTCCGCCCTCGGCGCCGGCACCGGCGTGCAACAGGCGGGCAAGAGTGGCGAGATCCGCGTCGTCGCCTTCGACGCTCCGGGCTCGATCGTCGACAACATCAAGACCGGCCTCGTCGATGTGGCGATCGCCCAGCACCCAGCCGAGATCGGCTACTACGGGGTGATTTCCGCCTACGCCCATCTGAGCGGCAACTCGATCCCCACCTCGATCGGCACCGGCTTCACCGTGATCGACAAGACTAACTTCGCCGACCCGGACGTCGCTAGGTACATCTACTCCGAATAGAAATCGGACCGGTTCCCTTCGGCGATGCCGGAGGGAGCCTATCCCCGCAATACGCACTCACGTTTCACGCGAGCCCCTCGGCACCGCGTCCGCCAAGGGGATTGACGCATGACAGCCCAGACTCAATCCGTCCCCGTCAAGCCGCCGGCTGACCAGCACATCAAGCCCCAGGCCGACCACGCCGAGCTCGCCAAGACGCTGGTCCAGCGCATCGCAGACCTCCGGGCATGGCTGTTCCTCGCCGCCCTGATCGTCGTGTTCGAGGTCTGGGCCCGCATGTCCTTCGGCGGCACGTTCATCCTCAACCCCTTCAATCTGCAGTCGATCGCGATCTTCGCCGTGGCGCCGCTGCTGCTCGCCACCGGCCAGACCTTCGTCATCATCTCCGGCGGCATCGACCTGTCCATGGGGTTCATCATGGGACTGGCGGCCGTAGTCGCAGCCCATATCGTCAACGCCACATCGCCGTCCGTCGGCCTCGCCGGGGGCGTGCTCTGCGGCTTCATCGGCGCCGTGCTGATCGCCTGCATTCCGGGCATGATCAACGGCCTGCTTGTCTCGCGCCTCAAGGTGCCTCCCTTCATCGGCACGCTCGGCATGTTCGGCGTGGCCCGCGGCGTCGCCTTCCTGCTGGCCGGCGGCACCACGGTGCCGGTCCACAACGCGCTCTTCGCCGTCATCGGCAACGGCCGCATCTTCGGCGTGCCCTATATCGTGGTGATCACCGCGCTATTCATGCTCGGGATGCATTAACTGCTGATCCAGACCCGGTTCGGCCAGCACAACTACGCCAT
>JANOEW010000416.1:0-3902 GCA_031413475.1 Amaricoccus sp. | reverse complement strand
GTTTCCTCATCCAGGCTGCCATCGGCTATCCGCTGACGGTGCACGGCACCGGCGGCCAGACCCGGGCGTTCATCCACATCCAGGATTCGGTGCGCTGCGTCGAGCTGGCGCTTCAGGATGCGCCGAAGCGCGGCGAGCGGGTCAGGATCTTCAACCAGATGACGGAGACGCACCGCGTCCGCGACCTCGCCGAGCTGGTGGCGCGCCTGACCGGCGCGAAAGTCGCCTGGCTGCCGAACCCGCGCAAGGAAGCCGCCGAGAACGATCTGGTGGTCAAGAACGACCAGTTCCTCGCGCTCGGCCTCGACCCCACGACCCTCGCCGACGGCCTGCTGGCCGAAGTGGTCGACGTCGCGCGCAAATACGCCTACCGGGTCGATCGCAGCCGCGTGCCCGCCGTCTCGGCCTGGACCAGGGAGATCGCCGCCATCGTCGAGCACGATCCGGAGAAGCGGGGGTTGAAATCGGCCTCCTGACGAACGGGCGGATGACGCAACCGCGCGGGAGCGATATGGTGTCGTCGAACCACGCAAGGGTTTCGCCATGAACCGCCACGTCGCGCCCGTCGGGCGGCAGGCCACGTACCAGGACGTGATCGACGCGCCACCGCACATGGTGGCCGAACTGATCGACGGCGCGCTGCACCTCCAGCCGCGCCCGGCCTTTCGCCACGCACACACAAGCTCGGTCCTCGGCAGCGAGATCGGCGCGCGCCGTTCCACCGGGGCCGCGGCGGCCCCGGAGATTGGTGGATCCTCGACGAACCCGAACTGCATTTCGCGGCGAACGTGCTCGTCCCCGACCTCGCTGGCTGGCGCCGCGAGCGGATGCCCCAGTTCCCCGACGCGCCCTGGACCGAGATCGCGCCCGACTGGGTCTGCGAGGTCCTGAGCCCGGGCACGCGCCGGATCGACCTCACCGACAAGCGCCGCATCTACGCCGCCGTCGGCGTCCCGCACCTCTGGCTCGTCGATCCGCTCGCGCGCACCCTCGAGGCCTTCGCGCTGCGCGACGGCTCCTGGGTCCTGCTCGCCGCCTTGCGCGACGACGCCGAGGTCCGCCTGCCGCCCTTCGACGCGGTCGCCTTCCCGCTCGCGGCGCTCTGGCCCGACTGAACGCTCACCCAATCGCCCGCCCCGCATGACCGCCGGCGCCCCCCGCCTCGACCGTCCGCCCGGCGGCGATGACGCATTCGTCACGCTCGTGACCAACGCCGACTACCTGCCCGGCGCGCGTGCGCTGATCCGCTCGCTGGCCCTGACCGGCACGCCGACCGACATCGTGGTGCTGCACACGCCCGCCGTCGCGCCGGGCGCGCTCGCTCCCCTTGTCGCCCTAGGCGCCCGGTTCGCCTGCGCCGACCTCCTGCCCACCTCCGACGCCTTCGACGCGGCCCATTCGCGCCGCGCCATCCACAACCGCGCCCCATTCACCAAAGGCGGGAAACCCGCCTTCCACACCCCGCTCGACAACTTCGTCAAGCTGCGGCTCTGGCAACTCCCCTACGCCCGCGTCGTCTTCCTCGACGCGGACACGCTCGTGCTCCGGCCCATCGACCGGCTCTTCGCCTACCCGGAATTCTCCGCCGCACCGAACGTCTACGAGTCTCTAGCCGACTTCCGCCGCCTGAACTCCGGCGTCTTCACCGCCCGCCCGGACCCCGAGACGTTCGCCGCCATGCTCGCCCGCCTCGACGCCCCCGGCGTGATCTGGCGGCGCACCGACCAGACCTTCCTCGAGACCTTCTTTCCTCACTGGCAGGGCCTGCCGGTCTACGACAACCTGTTGCAATACGTCTGGCTGAACCTGCCCGAGCTCTGGGACTGGCGGCTGATCAACGTCCTGCACTTCCAATACGAAAAGCCTTGGGACCCGACCAACGCGAAAGCCGATCGCCTCGCCCCGCTGATCGCGCTTTGGCGCGCCTACCATGACGGCGCCGACATCCCCGACCTCGCCACCCTGCCCGGCCCATGCGCGTCCTCCTGACCGGCGGCTCGGGCTATGTCGGCCGCTTCGTTGCCGCCGCCCTCGCCGAGGCCGGCCACACGACCACCCACCTCGCCCGCCGCCCGCCCGCGGACGGCGGCCCTTGGCTCGCCTGGGATCTCGCAGCCCCGCTCCGGCCCCTGCAGGCGGCCGACTCCCTTGTCCATCTCGCCTTCGACCACGCGCCCGGCGCCTACCGCGGCGGCGAGGGCGGCGACCCTGCCCGCTTCCTCCGCCTCAACCGCGACGGCTCGATCGCGCTGATCGCCGCCGCCCGCACCGCCGGGATCGCGCGCATCGTCTTCCTGTCCAGCCGGGCGGTCTATGGCGACGCCCGCCGCGGCGAGACGCTGCGCGAATCAGACCCGTCAGCGCCCGACTCGCTCTATGGCGCGATGAAACTCGCCGTCGAGGCGGCGGCCCTGGCGCAGGCCGGCGGCATCGCGCTGCGCGCCACCGGCGTCTACGGTCTGCCGCCCGGCGCGCTCACGCACAAGTGGACCGGACTCTTCGCCGACCACCTCGCGGGCCGACCGGTCGCCTCGCGCGCCGCCACCGAGCTGCACGGGGCCGATCTCGCCGCGGCGGTGCTGAGTTTGCTCGCGACCCCGGGCGCGGACGGACCCTACAACGCCTCCGACATGCTCCTCGACCGTCACGACCTGCTCGCCGCGGTCGGCGCGCGCGCCGCTTGCCGCAATCCGCCGCCGCCCCCCGCCCCCGGTCCGCCCCCCGGCGTCATGGCGACCGACCGTCTCCGCGCCCTCGGCTGGCGCCCCGGAGGCGCGCCCCGTCTCGCGGCCTTCCTCGACGCGCTCTTCGGCCCCGCGGCCTGAGCGCGCACAGCGCTCGGCCCGAACGACGTCGGCGTCGTTAACCTCTTTTATTATTTATTTCAATAGCTTGCTGACTGTCCAAGCTCGGACACGCCACCGCCGTCATTGTTCCGACCACCAGACTTCGGGCATCCAGCCAGTCCAGTCCCCGTAGACCGGCAGTTCGGCCGGATACTTCAGCGCCGCCTTGTGTGCGATCCGGCTGACCTCCGAAAACCAGAACGGGATCACGTAGCGCCCCGTGGTCAGTACCCGATCCAGCGCCTGCGCCGCCGCCACGAACTCCGCCTCGTCGCGGGTCGCTAGCATCGCCGCGATCATTGCCTCCGCCGCCGGACTGGCCACGCCCGGATAGTTCCGCGTGCCCGGCGTCGTTACCCCGTCCGAGCCCCAGTAGAGCATCTGTTCGTTTCCCGGCGACAGCGACATCGCCCAGGCCCCCAGGATCATGTCGTAGTCGTAGACGTTCCGCCGCTCGGTGTACTGCGCCTGATCGACGATCGCGATCCGCGCTTCGATCCCGAGCTGGCGCAGCGCATCGGCGAACAGATTCGCCGCCGCCTCGCCTTGCCCGCCCTGCAGCAGGATCTCGAAGGCAAAGGGCGCGCCGGCGGCGTCTCGCAGCACGCCGTCCTGCGCGGTCCAACCGGCCTCCTCGAGCAGCGCCGTCGCGCGGCGCATGTTCGCCCGGTTGCGCTCCGACCCGTCCGATGCCGGCAACGCATACCCGTCCAGCGCCCCAGGCGGCAGTTCGACCGCGAAGGGTTCCAGCAGCGCGCGCGCCTGCCCATCGGCCGGGCCCGGGCCCATTCCCAGCCGCGAGTTGGCGAAATAGCTCGCCCGCCGCGGAAACGCGCCGCCGTTCAGCGTCGCGTTAACGAATTCGAAGTTGAAGGCATGGATCAGCGCCTCGCGCACCCGCCAGTCGGTGAAGATCGGCCGGCGGGTGTTGAAGACGAAGCCTTCCATCCCCGACGGCCGCCCGTGCGCGATCTCCGACTTCACCACCTCGCCCGAAACCACGGCCGGGAAGGTATAGTCCTTCGCCCAGCGCTGCGGGTTCAGCTCGCGATAGGC
>JANOEW010000415.1:0-2392 GCA_031413475.1 Amaricoccus sp. | reverse complement strand
ACCGTCATCGCCTGGGTGCCGCCGCCGCCGGCCACCGGCATGTCCTGCCAGCCGATGTCCTGGGCGGCCAGATCTTCCTTGAGCACGTTGAGCGCCGCGGCCTCGCCGCCGGACGTCCACCAGTGCAGCACCTCGACGTCCGCCGCCGTCGCCATCGACGCGGCGAGCGCAAGCGCCGCCGTCGTTCCTGCCAGTCTACGCATGAAAACCTCCCGTGGTTCGCGTGTTCGTCCCCGCGACCGGTTGCTCCGGTCGGCGGGCCGTCTCCGAGGCGGCTCCCGGCGCCGATCTCCGGCGCGGTTCCGCCTCGCGGCAAACCGATCCTAGGACAGGTTGCGGCCGGGCGCCACTGTCTCGTCGAGAGCGCATCGCCGGCCGGCGGGCTCGCCCAGTCGTGATGTAACGTCGCGCCGCGCCGGCACGATTGGACGTCGGAGGCAAGACTTCGGGTTGCGCGGCTAGACGTCAGTTCATTCAGTTTTCAATAAAATCTCACTTAAAAGTGATAATTGAGCTTGAAATAAATGCTGACATTTATCGAAATTGTGATTACCGGAGCATTCCGGACAATATGGAGACTGAATATGAACAAGTTCCTTGCCGCCGTCGCCGTCGCCGCGGCCCTTTCCAGCGGCGCGGCCTGGGCGCAGGCCGAGGTCGAGCAGATGACGGAGGGGCTATCGATGCTGGAATCCGCGGTGGCCACGCAGTTCACGATGCTTGGGATCACCGACGTCGATCCGATGTCGCTGAGCCTGAGCCAGCTCGCCCAGATCAAGTCGGTGCTGGGATCGAGCGAGGAGAACGTGAACGACATGAAGCGGCAGGTCGAAGCGATCATCGCCCGCAACTGATCCGGCGCACGACGCCGCATCGCCGAAGCTTCGGCCCGGGTCCCGCGCCCGGGTCGTCGCATCGCCAGCCGAGGCAGGCGGCCGCGCCGGTCACAGCCGGTCGCGCAAGGCGAACCAGCTCATCGCGAGCACGAGCAGCGGCCAGCGCAGCGCCGCCCCGCCGGGAAAGCGCGGCTGCGGCAGGCCGGCGAAAACATCGAACCGTGACGCGTCGCCCGCGATCGCCTCGGCGATCAGCTTGCCCGCCAGAGTCGCGATCGCCACGCCATGGCCCGAGTAGCCGGACGCGGAGTAGACCTCGTGGTCGAGCCGCTGAAACGCCGGCATCCGGTTGACCGTGATCGCCAGCGTGCCGCCCCAGGCATGAGTCAGACGCAGGTCGGCGAGCTGCGGGTAGGTGCGGAGCAACCGCGGTCGCACCAGCCCGGCGATGTCGGCGGGGAAGCGGTAGCCGTAGGTTTCGCCGCCCCCGAACAGTAGCCGCCGGTCGGCGGTCAGCCGCCAGTAGTTCACCACGAAGCGCGAATCCGCCGCCGCCACGTCGTCCGGGATCAGCGCCCGCGCGCGAGCCGCGTCCATCGGCTCGGTCGCGACGATGAAATTGTTGATCGGCATCACTCGCGCGGACACGGCCGGCTCCAGATCGCCGTGGTAGCCGTTGGTCGCGAGCACGACCCGACGCGCCGTCACCGCCCCGGCGGCGGCTTCGATCCGGGTTCCCGTCCGGCGCAGCACCCGGGTCGTTTCGAAAATCCGCACGCCCGCGGCGCTGGCCGCCCGGGCGAGGCCGCGCGCGTAGTCGAGCGGGTGCAGATGCGCGGCATCGGGATAGAAGAGCCCGCCGTGATAGGCCTCGGTGCCGAGCATCGCGGCGACCTCGGTCCGACCGAGCGGCTGGGCGCGGTCGTAGCCGTAGGTGCGCGCCAGCCGTTCCGCATAGGCGTTATACGCCGGCACGTCGGCCGGCTTGTGCGCGGCGTAGACGATGCCGGGCTTCAGGTCACAGTCGATCCGCAGCCGCGCCGCCAAGGCCGCGACCAGGGCGCGCGCCTCCTCCGCGAGGTCCCACAGCGCCCGTGCCCGGTCCTCGCCCGCCGCCTGCTCCAGCCAGTCCTGGTCCCGCCGCTGGCCCGGCCCGACCTGCCCGCCGTTGCGCCCCGACGCGCCCCAGCCGACCCGGTTCGCCTCGAGCAGCACGACGTCGAACCCGGCCTCGGCGAGATGCAGCGCGGCGGAGAGCCCGGTATAGCCGCCGCCCACCACCGCGACATCCCCAGTCGTCGCGCCCGCCAGCGCCGGAAACGGGGCGAGCGGCGCGGCGCTCGCGGCGTACCAGCTCGGGGCATGCTCGCCCGGCCGGTCGTTCGCGATCAGCAGATCCATTGCTGCGAAGAGGATTTCATATAGGCAGAACTCCTATCGAGCAGTCCAGGGGCCCGCGCAACGGCGCGGGAAAGACCAACCATGCGGCCAACAGGCCGCTCAATCGTCTTCCTCTTTCGGCAGGCGCACGCGCCTTCCGAAGCGGCGGCCGAGGG
>JANOEW010000414.1:0-1891 GCA_031413475.1 Amaricoccus sp. | reverse complement strand
TACAGCTCCACGCCATACATCCTTCCGCCTCCAGATCACCAGTCGTGATCCAGAGACTGACCACCGGCGGGATTCTACGCCGCCCCAGCCCGGAGTGCCCGGGCGGTTCCGTGGCCGGTTATGCCGGCGCCCTTCCCAGGCTGGTCGGCTGGGCGCGGCGCACCTTCATGGTTCCGCTGCCGCGCTTTGCCTCCTGGGAGGACTTCAACGCCTGGCTCGAGACGCAAGGCCGCAAGCGCCAGGCGGAGATCCTGCGGGGTCACGCCGAGACGATCGGCGCGCGGCTGGCGCGGGATCTGGAGGCGATGGCGGAATTACCGACCGCGCCGTTCGACGCCTGCGACCAGGCGACCGGGCGGGTGAGCTCGCAGGCGCTGGTGCGCTACAAGACCAACGACTACTCCGTGCCGGTCGCCTACGGCCACCGCGACGTCTGGGTGCGCGGTTACGTCGACCAGGTGGTGATCGGCTGCGGTGGCGAGATCGTCGCCCGCCATTCCCGGTGCTACGACCGCGAGGACATGATCTTCGATCCGGTCCATTACCTTCCGTTGATCGAGAAGAAGATCAATGCCTTGGATCAGGCGGCGCCGCTGGCCGAATGGGACCTGCCGCCCGAGTTCCAGACCCTGTGCCGCCTGATGGAGGCGCGGATGATCAAGGCGGGCCGTCGGGATCGAGCCATGGCGGCGCCATCGGTTCGAGCCCGATGGCGAGGGTGCAGGTGCTGCGGCTGCTGGAGGCCTTCGACCTCGACGACCTGCATGTCGCGGTGAAGACCGCGCTGCGCATGGGCGCCGTCGGCTTCGACGCCATCAAGCATTTGGTGCTGTGCCAGGTCGAGAAGCGCCCGCCGAAGCTCGATCTCGACGTCTACCCATATCTGCCGCGCGCCACCGTCGCCCGGACCTCGGCGGCCAGCTACATGTGCCTGGTGTCGGGGGATGCGGCATGACGGAGACTCCCGAGCTCCTGCTCGCCCATCATCTCAAGACGCTGAAGCTGCCGACGTTCCTGCGGGAATACGACAAGCTCGCTCGCCAATGCGCGGCCGAGGGGCTCGACCATGTCCGGTTCCTCGCCCGGCTGGTGGCCGAAATACTCCGACCAGTCGGCGGCGTAGCTGATCTTGGTTCCCGCCCCGAGGATCGAGCGGCAGTCGGCGGCCAGATCGCGAAAGGCCTGCACGGCGGGATAGGTCGATGCGCCGGAGCGGATTGTGGTCAGCCCGCGCATCTCCGAGCCGTTCAGGAAGGCGTCGACGCCGCCCGCCGCCGCGCAGAGGTGCGCGTAGTGCAGGATCATGCGGCGCAGACCCCAGTCCCCAGAGGCCCCGGTCCATGCGACGGTCTCGCCCGACACGTTGAAGTGGCCCGGCGTCGCCGCGCCGAACAGCGCCGAGACCTGCGCGGCCGCAGCTGCTGTCTTGTCTACCGTGCCGTCGTAACCAGCCGCAGGGGAGCAGGTGATGCGCCCCCTCCAGGGGAAGGTCGGCTGGCCGGTCTCGCTGGCGTTGTCGCTGTACGGGTTCGGCAACGCATTGCCCGAGGGCACGTCCATCAGGATGAACGGATAGAAAGTCACCCGCAGCCCGCGCGCCTTCATCTCCCGGATCGCCTGCACCACGGCGAAATCCGACGGCGTGCCGCCATAGACCGGCCGGTCTTCGATGTCACGGCTGACGAGGAAGGTGGGAAGGGCGCCGGCATAACCGGCCACGGAACCGCCCGGGCACTCCGGGCTGGGGCGGGGTAAAATCCCGCCGGTGGTCAGTCTCTGGATCACGACTGGTGATCTGGAGGCGGAAGGATGTATGGCGTGGAGCTGTATTCGAAGGTCCGCATGGCGGTGCTTCGGGATGGCGTGAGCCGGCGCGAGGCGGCGCGGCGGT
>JANOEW010000413.1:0-1758 GCA_031413475.1 Amaricoccus sp. | reverse complement strand
GGCTGTTGCGGCTGTTGCGGGCTCTTATGCAGGGGGTCCTAGGTAGCGGTCCCATGCGTCGGCCAGATCCTCGCGGGTGTAGCCTCGCGGTGTCGCCTCACCGACACGAAGCACCTTCGGCTTGACGTCGTACCGCCGAAGAAGTCTGGCCATATATAAGGCTGAAACAGATTTCCCTTTAATATCAAGCCACACACTCTCAGGTAGAGTGAGCAGAGCGGCCAGAAGGTCCGCCGTCGACATGCTGTAGCGGTCGCCGAAACAGTCGCGGACGTCCGAGAGCAGCTTGACGCCAAGGCTTGTGGGTCCGCCTGCGCTAGAAGCCGCAACAAGCGCAACAGCCGCCACACGGGCGCGGCCCGGCCAGTCGCCTCCGGCCTCGTCGGCGATGGCGAGCAGCGCCTCCCAGACGTCGGCGTGACGGTCGACCAGGCTCTCCGGCATGGTGGGCCAAGCGGCGGTAAGGGTCGCCTCGACGGTCGCCGCCCATGCCGCCAGCCGGGCGCGCAGCGCCTCGCCTTCGGGCGCGTTGACACGATTGCGCCACGGCTCAACCGGCTCGTCCGGCTTGCGGCGACGCATCCGCACGATGACGCTGCGCGTCATGATCGTGTCCGGCAGGTCGCCCAGGCCAGCAACAGCGACGGCGCAATAGGCGGGCAGTTCTTCGGTCTCGACGATCTTACCGCGCACCACGCATCGCCCGGCGACGGCGCCGCGACGATGCCCGGCATTCAGCAGTCCGCGGGTCTCTTCGTTGTCCTTCGCCGCCCGCGGCCCAAAAACCGTGTCGATTTCGTCAAACAGGATCGTCGGCCGGCCCGCCTTGCCACTGACCTTGCGAAACAAATAACTCGGCGTGACGTTGATCGCCTCGACCGGCCGCGGCACGAGCGGATTGGACACTTCCAAGGCGCGGGATTTGCCCGAACCGGGCTCAGGCGAAAGAAAGGCGATGCGTGGCGTCGACTCCCACGCGTTCATTGCATGGGTATGCGCGAGCCAGAGAGTATGCGCGACATGCGCATGCTCGCTCGGGTAGGCGACGAACCGCCCGATGAAGGCGTAGACGTCGGCGAGGATCGCAGCGCCCGCCTCCGGCGCAGGGTCCGCGCCGTTGGGCTTAGCCGCGGGGTCGTAGGTCTCGCGGGTGTAGTGATGTTCGTGCGCACCGGGTTTGAAGGTCATCCGCCTGCCCTCCGCGCGACATCGTTCGCGTCGCCGCCGGCGGTCGCGGTCATCACGTGCACTTCGGCCCCGGCGGCCGCCCAGCGTTCGGCGCAGGCGCGCGCCGCGGCCCGTCCCGTCGCGTCGCTGTCGGCGAATATCGTCAAGCACTCGACGCCGCCCAGCACCGCGAAGCCGGCGATCGCGCCGGCCGATCCGAGCGCCCAGACCGGCCTAAACGACGTGCGGGCCGCTAACGCGCTCTCGATGCCCTCGGCGATCGCCAAGCCGAGCGTCACGCCCTCGCCCGCGTCGAGTTGGACCGCGGCGCCCGCGGCCCGGCCCAACATCTTGCGGCCGAGCTTCACGCCTTCGCGGCTTAGAAACGTCCTGTGCACGCCGCAGGGCGTGTCCGTCCGCACGTCGCGCAGCAACGCCACCAGGCCGGGCGTCGTCGCGCCGTCGAGCTGCAGGCGCGGGTGCAGGACCAAGCCACCGCGAAGAATATCAAGTTTGCGCCTGGTTGTTGCCGAAAGCCCGGCGACACTCTGATATTTGGCAGCCTCAAGTGCATATTGGACCGCTTTCTCG
>JANOEW010000412.1:0-3209 GCA_031413475.1 Amaricoccus sp. | reverse complement strand
ATATAATTTTTAATTCACACGAACCAATCCGGTTGGGCTCATGCGCGGGGATACTGGGGCCCTTCCCCAACACATGGCCTCGTCGCGTCCGCCCTCTGGCGCGGGCGGCGCGGCCCGCTTTGCACCATGAGGTTCCCCATGCCCGTCGCCGGAAATTCCACCAACCTCACCCTCCCCTACCTTGAAGCCGCGCAGGCGCAGAAGCACGTCACCGTCAACGAGGCGCTGCGGCTCCTCGACGGGCTCGTGCAGCTCGCCGTGCTCGACCGCTACCTGACCACACCGCCGGCGAGCCCGGCGGACGGAGACCGCTACATCGTGGCCTCGGGTGCTGTCGGCGCCTGGTCGGGCTGGGACTGAACGTCGCCTACTACGTCGACGGCGCCTGGAAGCGGCTGGTGCCGAGAGCCGGCTGGCAGGCCTGGGTGGTCGACGAGGCCAGCTTCCTCGCCTGGGACGGCAGCGCGTGGGTCTCGGCCGGCCTGCCGGCGTTCTTCTCCGACGCGGTCTTCCAACTCGCGCATGACGCGGACCCGACCCGACGCGCGGTCTTCGATCTCGCTGCAATCGCGGCAGGCATCACCCGAAGCTTCGCGCTTCCCGACGTCTCCACCGAGCTCGCCGGCCTTTCCGGCGAGCAGACCTTCGACGGCGACAAGACCTTCGCCGGCGATCTGACCGCCAGCGGAGCTGTCGCGACGATCGGCACGGCGCCCGGCACCGCCACTTATGGGGTAGGCGCCGGCGCGACCGCCAGTGGAGCGGCAAAGACCGTCAATCTCGGTACCGGCGGGCTGGCGGGCTCGGATACCGTCGTCAACATCGGCTCGGACACGCCGGGCGCCGATGGAACCACGGTGGTCAACACGCCGATCGTCACCTTCGCCAACGTCGTGACGGTGGTCGACATGCCGCAGGCCAACCTCACCGCGCAGTTCCTCGGGCTCGGCGGCGCGACGGCGGACACCTTCAACCGGCTCTCGATCAACGCGCCGGCGGTGCTCCTGAACAACGCAGGCGCTGATATCGAAGCGACGGTCAACAAGGCCGCACCCGCCGACGACGCCGCCTTCGCGTTCAAGACCGGGTTCTCGGCCCGCGCGCTCTTCGGCCTGCTCGGCGACGACGACTTCCGGGTGAAGGTCAGTCCGGACGGCTCGACCTTCCACGACGCGCTGCAGGTCGACCGGACATCGGGTCGGGTGGAGCTGCCGAAACCGATCGTGCTGCCCGGGCTCGTTGCCGCGCCGTCGCCGCCCGCATCTGGCAAGCTCGCCCTCTACGCCCGCAACCGCGCAGGCGCGCCGTGGCTCGACGTCATGCGGCCCTCGGGCCGAGACTTCCCGCTGCAGGCCCACTTTGGCGTCAACCGGATCGCGACTTGGTCGCCCTTCTCGGGCACGACGATCAACGCAGAGGGCATGCCGCTCACTTCGGTGGGGACGGTGTCGACGCCGACCCTCGCCGCCGGGTCGCTGGCCGCCAGCATGCGCCGTTGGCGGCTCACCTCGGCCGCGACGGCGGACTCCGCGGCCGACCAGCGCAGC
Source organism: Amaricoccus sp. (assembly GCA_031413475.1). Taxonomy (GTDB): domain Bacteria; phylum Pseudomonadota; class Alphaproteobacteria; order Rhodobacterales; family Rhodobacteraceae; genus Amaricoccus. The sequence goes on along the minus strand of JANOEW010000412.1, from coordinate 1,662 downwards.
GCCTTCGTCTGCTGGCGGGGGAACGCGTCCGGGCTGGGTGGCTGGACATTCGTAGCGCGGCTTTCGCTCGCGACGCTGCAGGCGACGGGCATGGTCTTCTTCGGCCTCTACGGGGCGACCGGGGCCCTGGCGACGACGCTGACGCTATCCGCCGTCGTCAGCTGCATCGGCATCGGCTTCCAGCGCGGCACCCACACTCGTTGGCAGCTGGTCAGCAACGACGCCAGCGGCTCTTCCACCCTTGTCGACATGGGCGCCAGCTTCGCCATCGCGACCGGCGCCGTCATGACGCTCTACATCGCTGCGTCGCCAAACGCCGGGTCGGTCTGGGTGCGGGTGGTGGACGAAGTAAGCGGCGCGGTGTTCGAGCAGGAGGTCGCCGCCGACCTGCCGGCTGCGAACCAGTTCCTTGCGCCGCGGCTTTTCATGAACAACGGCGCCACCGCGGCCGCCGTCGCCTACGACTGCTCGGGCGTCTACCTGGAGACGGATTTCTGAGGGGCCGCCTTCTGACGGGTACCCAGGGGCGCGCCGCTCGCCAGCCTTGGCAGGATCTGCCGCCTGAACGTTTGATCGAGCGGCGCCCTAGGTCCGATCCGGCTTGACGCGCGCCGGTCGCCCGGACCTACGATTCGGAATAGCTTGAGAAGATGGCCGTCGTTCCGTCGCGGGAAATCAGGTAGACATCGTAGGCTTCGCGCGACGCTTCCTCCCCCATCCCGGGAGATCCATAGGGCATCCCCGGCACGGCAAGTCCGATGGCGTCGGGCGCCTGCTCGAGAAGGCGCAGGATGTCGGCCGCCGGCACATGGCCTTCGACGACGTAGCCCGCGATCCTGCCTGTGTGGCACGACTGCATCTTCGGCGGCACGCCGTGCTCCAGCTTGAACCGGACGAGCTGCATCCCATAGAGGTCTTCTTCGGTGACCACGAACCCGTTCTCCTTCAGGTGAACGATCCAGGCGGAACAGCACTCGCACCCCGTTCCCTTAGCAACATGGATCGCCCGCGCGGGCGCGGCTGCGGCCATCGCAACCGGAAGGGAGGCGAAAGCGACGCCCTGAAGAAGAAACCCGCGTCGCGAGAAAGCGTGCGGTGAATTCATTGGACAACCCCCTGCGCCATCCTTCTCGCCCGTCTGGTAGCACAGGCCGGAGCCGGCCGAAACTCACGCCGAGGTGACCGTGGCCGACGCCACTGCGCAACGCGCGTCGGCCCGACGCGATGCACGACCGCCTCGGAACCCTCGGCTCCCCTGGAGATCGCAGCACATTCGCGGAACCCGTTCCAATCTCGCGGAAAACCATTGCGGCGTGTACGAGCCGGCAGTATTCATATCGGCGGTTTTTCAGGTTCGGAAGCTCCTGATGCGGTCGGTTCAGCCCAGGCGGGTCTTCCTGCTCTCCACGCTTGCGGTGCTGGCCGGCTGCGCCACGAAGTTCCCGACCTACCGGGGGCCGGAGGTGACGAGGCTGGAGGTCTACAAGGCTCGCCGGCAGCTCTACGCCGGTCATGCGCGACGGGTCGCGCGGGTTGCGCGACGGGCCGTAGTGGCTGTTCTCGCCGGTGAAGTCGTAGGCGTATTCACCCATGTTCAGCCCGCCCAGCAGGACGGCGCCGGCGTCCTCCATGCGCTCGATCAGGGTCGCGTCGCGCGCTGCG
>JANOEW010000411.1:0-3335 GCA_031413475.1 Amaricoccus sp. | reverse complement strand
GCTAAATGTCGCCGTGGGGTGGTTTGTCGCAGCACCGCTGTAATCATGAAAACACGGCCTATGTTCGATCGAACTGAACAAGAAGTCAGGTGAATTCATGGACGCCCTCCTCCTTTCGCGTATCCAGTTCGGCGCGAACATCTCGTTCCACATCCTGTTCCCGACCATCACCATCGCGCTCGGCTGGCTGCTGCTGTTCTTCAAGCTGCGGTTCAACGCGACCGGCGACACGCGCTGGATGGACGCCTACCGCTTCTGGGTGAAGGTGTTCGCGCTCAGCTTCGGCCTCGGCGTCGTCTCGGGCGTCACCATGAGCTTCCAGTTCGGCACCAACTGGCCGGGTTTCATGGAGACCGTCGGCAACATCGCGGGGCCGCTGCTGGCCTACGAGATCCTGACCGCGTTCTTCCTCGAGGCGGGGTTTCTCGGGATCATGCTGTTCGGCTTCAGCCGCGTGCCGGGCTGGCTTCATACCTCCGCGACCTTCCTCGTCGCGTTCGGCACGACGCTCAGCGCCTTCTGGATCATCGTTCTCAATTCCTGGATGCACACGCCCGCAGGCTTCGAGATGCGCGACGGCGTAGCGCACGCGACGGACTGGCTGGCGATCGTCTTCAACCCGTCGCTGCCCTACCGGCTGTCGCATACCCTGCTTGCCAGCGGTCTGACGGTGGCGTTCCTCGTCGCGGGCGTGTCGGCGCTGCGGCTGCTGATGGGCGACCGCACGGCCGCCCCGCGGCTGGCGCTGAAGGTCGGCGTCTACATGGGCGCGGCGCTGATCCCGCTGCAGATCTTCATGGGCGATCTGCACGGCCTGAACACGCTTGAGCATCAGCCGCAGAAGATCGCGGCGATGGAGGGCAACTGGGAGACGCGCGCGAATGTGCCGCTGGTGCTGTTCGCCCTGCCGGACGAGGCGGCGCGGGAAAACCGCTACGAGCTGTCGATCCCCAACATGGCCAGCATCATCCTGAAGCACGACGCCACCGGCGTGGTGCCGGGCCTGAACGATTTCGTGGCCGAGGACGGGACACGCCTGCACCCACCCGTTGCGCCGGTCTTCTGGTCGTTCCGCGTGATGATCGGTACGGGCGTCGCGATGCTGGTCGCCTCGTTCGCCGCCGGCTTCGTGATCTGGCGGCGCGGCGTGGACGCTTTGCCCCGGTTTGCGCTGGTCGGGCTTGCGGCGATGAGCGTCTCGGGTTGGGTCGCGACGCTCGCAGGCTGGTACACCACCGAGATCGGCCGCCAGCCATGGCTGGTGACCGGCGTGCTCAGCACGAAGCAGGCCGTGGCCGACGTGCCGGCGCCCATGGTGGCGGGCTCGCTCGCGCTCTATTTCGCGATCTACGCGGCGCTGCTCGCAGCCTATATCGGCGCGATCATTCACATGGCCCGCAAGACGTCGAAGGCTGACGGCGTGGTGATGGTCGCAGAGCCGACGCGCGGCGTCGCCTTGCCCCTCGCGATCCCTGCGGAGTGATGGTGATGACGCTATTCGGCGACCCCACTGTCTGGCTGCCCATCGCCTTCGCCGGGCTGATGGGCCTGTCGATCCTGATCTACGTCGTGCTCGACGGCTTCGATCTCGGAGTCGGCGTCCTGTTCCCGCTGGCCGAGGCCGACGAGCAGGAGCGGATGATCGGATCGATCGGGCCGTTCTGGGACGCAAACGAGACCTGGCTGGTGATGGCGGTGGGGTTGCTGCTGGTCGCGTTTCCCGTAGCGCACGGCCAGATCCTGACCGCCTTCTACCTGCCCGTCGCGGTGATGCTGATCGGGCTGATCCTGCGGGGTGTGGCGTTCGAATTCCGCGCGAAGGGGCCGTCGGCTCACAAGGCCGCCTGGAACCGCGCCTTCTTCGCGGGCTCGTTGATGGCCTCGCTCGCGCAGGGGTTCATGCTGGGGCTCTACGTGCTGGGCCTCGAGATCACCAGCTGGACATTGGCGTTCGCGACGCTGACGGCGCTTTGCCTCACTGCGGGCTACGCCTTCATCGGCGCGACGTGGCTGGTGATGAAATGCGCTGGCCAACTCCAGCGCAAGGCGTTCGCCTGGGCGCGGACCGGGCTGGTAGGCGCGATGGCGGGTCTCGCCGCCGTGTCAGTCGCGACGCCCTTGGCGAGCCCCGATGTCGCGGCGCGGTGGTTCTCGTTCCCCGACGCGCTACTGCTCGCGCCGCTCCCGTTGACCTCGGGGATGGTGTTGACGGGGCTGTGGGTGGCGCTTCGGGCGCTGCCCGAGATGCCGGCGGCGGCGCTGGACCGGCTCGACTGGGCGCCGTTTGCGGGGGCCGCCGCGCTGTTCACGCTGGGGTTCGCGGGCTTCGCCTATTCGTTCTTCCCGTGGGTCATTCCGGGCAGACTGACGATTTTCGATGCGGCGAGCGCGCCCGAGAGCCTGATCATCATCCTCGTCGGCGCCTGCGTGGTGCTGCCGGTCATAGTCGCTTACAGCATCCTCGCCTTCACTGTGTTTCGCGGCAAGGCCGAGACGCTGCGCTACGACTGAGCGTCGGACTGGCGGCATGTCAGTCCGCGAGCGCATGCGGAGGTCGGGTCTGGCCGCTCGCCGTGCGCGGCCGAAGCGAGCGGGAAGTGGACCAAGGGCCGGTGCATCGCGAGGGTTCGCGAGGTCTGCGGCGGTCACGCCTACGAGCGGCCGACCCTCGTCCGGCGTCAAGCCACTAATTTCGAAGCCGAGGAACCGCATTCAGGAAGCCGTAGTTCCTTCGCTCCCAAATTTTTGGGCGAAGTACCGTATGGCCGACAGATCGCCGACAGCAGAAATGCTCTTTTTTCGTGGCGAACATAACGGGCCTCGTAAGACCCTCGACCATCAGCACCACGCCGCGCGCGGGATCGATATCCGCCAGAGACGCCACTTCGCGCGTCAGCAGCTGATCACGAAGCACCAACCGCAACTGCCCAGTCATGACGACGCATCGCGCAGGGGCGGTGATTTAGCAGCAGATCGGCAGCGATCAGAGCAGAACTTCACGCTCCCCCAATCGCGCGCCCATTTTTTGCGCCAGGCAAAGCCAAAGCCACAGGTCGCACAGATCTTGGTCGGCAAATCGACTTTCTTGCGCATCTTTGCCATGTCGGATGACCGTTCTAGCCTTTGGTGCGCAGGCGCGACCGCCCGCCATCCACCCCGATGACCTGACCCGATATCCAATCAGCTTGGTCTGAGATCAAAAACGCCGCAAGCGCCGCCACATCCTTTGGTTTGCCAAGCCGCTGCAAGGCATGAAACTGTGCTATCGAGAGCGCCATCTGGGGATTGCGAGTCAGGCTCGCCGCCAAAGGCGTATCGGTTAGCGATGGCGCAAT
>JANOEW010000410.1:0-3151 GCA_031413475.1 Amaricoccus sp. | reverse complement strand
CGGTCGGCTTTCTGCTGTTTCTCGGCCTCCGGCTTGCCCGCAGCCGCTTCGCGCCCCATTCCCAGGAGATCTGAATTGACCGACGCCACGTTCTTTCCGATCGCCCCGCCCGCGCGCCGCGCTGTCTTCGGGGCCGAGCCGCTGTTCGCGGCGACCGGATTGCTCATCGCGCTGTCGCTCGCGGTCACCATCGCGGCGATGGCCGTCGATCCGCGGCTGTTCCAGGGCGAAAGCGTCTGGATCAAGCCGATCAAGTTCCAGATCGCGCTGGCGCTCTACCTCCTGACGCTCGCCTTCTTCGCCCGCTGGCTTCCCACGGGCATGACCGCGCGGCGCAGCTACCGCCTCTATGCGGGCTTCGTGGTCCTCGCCGTCCTGGCCGAGCTCGCGTGGATCGGCGGGGCCGCGATGTATGGGACGGCCTCGCATTTCAACCTGTCCACCCCCACCATGGAGCGTCTCTACGGCCTCATGGGCTTCTTCGCGGTCTCGCTGACCTCGGCGAGCCTGGTCTACGGCGTCGCGATCTGGCGCAATCCCGCGACCGGCCTCGCCCGGCCGCTGCGGCTCGCCGTCGCGCTCGGCCTCGTCCTGACCTTCGTGCTGACGGTGTGGGTCGCCGGCGCGATGGCGTCGATGCCGGGGCATTTCATCGGGACACCGCTCACAGGCGCGACGCTGCCGATCCTCGGGTGGTCAAGGGAGGTAGGCGATCTGCGCGCGCCGCATTTCCTCGCGACCCACGCCATGCACGTCCTGCCGATCGCAGGACTGATCGCGACCGGCGTTCTGCGGGAGCGCGCGGCGATCGGGGCGGTCTGGGCCAGCGCAGCCCTGTTCGCCGGTCTCGTGGCGGTCGCTTTCTTCGGCGCCCTCGCGGGGGCGCCGCTGATCCCGCAGTTCTGATCCACCCAGCGATCGCTGAGCCCTCTATTTCTTCTGGAGCCGCCAGCAGTCTTCGTATAACGAGCAATAGCGGATTTCGACCATGACCTTCTCGAAGTCGATCAGCTTGTCCTCGCGCTCTTCCGGCGACAGTTCGGGCGCGGCGACGCTGGCATAGATCAGCGCTTCGTCTCCGGGGCGCAGCACGTATTCGTCGCTCATCACGAAACAGGCGGTGTCCCAGTCGTCGCCCGCGCGGCCAAGCAATCCATCCAGCCGATCGCAGGTCGGAAAGCCGGCCGGACCGATCTCGGTTTCGCCGTGGAAGAACACCACGTCGGTCACGATCGCCGGGCCGAAACCCGCGTTGATCATGGTGATCCGAACCTCGCCGCTGTCGCCGTCCTCGGACAGCCGCCAGTCCATTCGCGGCTGCACGCTCAGTCGCGCGTGCTTTCGCGTCGACATCGCCTGGAAGACCGTCAGGCTGATCGCGCAGATCGAGATGACCAGCGGCAACCAGGTCCGCAAGGCGTCCAGGTAGAGCCGCCACCGCACCTCGTCGCCCGGATCCGCCGCCATGGTCCGCCCCACACCGCCGCCCCCGGCCGAACGACGACAACGAGCCTCGCATGGCCCCCGGGCCAAACACAAGCAGCCCCACCGCGCGCGCCTGCGTGGCGTCAGCTGTCAGGTGTAGTCAGCCAGTACGATTAGAAAGTCGCATTTTATCATATACTTACTGGATATTCAGCGTGAATGGCCGCGTCGTGGACCGCCGCCGGACCCGACTCGCCCCGCCCCGTCCCGGCGAAACGGGCTTTTGTTCCCCGGGATTTGGACGTATCTGGAGCCCCATGAAAACGAAGCCCCTGGCGTTTTCCGTGCATCTCCTGACCGGCTCCGGCGCGGCGCTGGCGCTGATGGCGCTGGTGGCGGCCACCCAGGGCAACTGGCGGCTCATGTTCGGCTGGCTCGGCATCGCGCTGCTCGTCGACGGCATCGACGGACCGCTCGCGCGTAAGGTCGACACCAAGAAGAACGCCGCCAACTGGGACGGAACCATCCTCGATCTGGTGATCGACTACCTCACCTACGTGTTCATCCCGGCCTACGCGCTGATCTACTCGGCGCTGCTGCCGTCACCGTGGGGCCTGCTCTCGGCGCTGCTGATCGCTCTGACCGGCGTCGTCTACTTCGCCGATGTCCGGATGAAGACCGCCGACAACTGCTTCGTCGGGTTCCCCGCCGTCTGGAACATGCCGCTTCTGGTTTTCCTGGTGTTCTCGCCCCCGGTCTGGGCGACGCTCGGCCTGATCGTGACCTTCGCCGCGGCGCAGTTCACCGGGTTGAAGTTCATCCACCCGGTCCGCACCGTGCGCTGGCGCACGGTGAACCTGCCGGTCTGCCTGATCTGGGTCGCCCTCGCCGGCTGGTCGGTCTGGGACGCCTTCGATCCGCCGGGCGCCGTCAAGCTCGGACTGCTCGCCGCCAGCCTATGGATCCTGCTCGTCGGGATCGTGATGCAGGCGCTGCCGTCGCGCGAGCCGGTCGCCCTCGGCCAGCGCTAGGTCTCGAAGCCGAGCGGCATCTCGGCGGCGAGCGCCCGGTTCGAGGCGTCGAAGCGGCCGAGCAGCGCCGCCCGGAGCGCGGGATCGAGCCGAAGCGGCGCGCCGTCCCGCCGCAGCCTCCAGGCGTCGGCGCCGATCCCGAGCCGGATGCCGCCGCGGCGGCTCTGGGGTCGCGCCCCGCGACCCTGCAGGCCCGGACCGAGCGCGGCGCCGTCGAGGAACGCGCCGAGCGCCGCAAGCACACCGGCCTCGTCCGCCGCCAGGCGCTCCGACGGAACGATCAGCACGTTCTGGGATCCGAGCGCCGCGACGAACGCACGGCGAACTGCGAAATAGTCAAGCCAGCCCAGTGGGCCGTCGAGCCCGGCGCCGCCGGCGATCGCTTCCAGCCGGCGATCGAAGTCGGCCTGCCCGAATCCGGGGAAGAGCTTGGAGGACTCCGCGTAGCGCGAGGCCAGCCACTGGTCCTGGCGGCGGATGCCGATCACCACGCGCAGCGGCGCGAGCGGCGGCCCGAGGCTGCGCCCGAGCGCCGCGAGCCGCCGCGCGAGCCGCTCGGGACACGTGCCCTCGCCCGTCCAGAACCCGCCGGACTGGATCGCGACGTTCTCGTCGCTGATCACCAGCCGGCGCGCGGCGGCCGGGTCCGGCCAGGCGGCCACGAGGGCGCGAACCCGCCCGACCAGGCCGGGACG
>JANOEW010000409.1:0-3229 GCA_031413475.1 Amaricoccus sp. | reverse complement strand
CTGCGCGAGCGGGACGCGTTCGTGCGGCTCGCGGTGCCCTGGGCCGAGCTCCACGCCGCCGGCGCCGGCGGCCCGTTCAGCTCGGTGGAGTGGCTGACCGCCTGGGCCGAGTCTGGTCTCGGCGGAGCCGTCGAGCCGCGCATCGCCCTCGCCTGGCGGGACGGAATGCTCGTCGCCGCCGCCCCGCTCGGCGTCCGCGACGCGCCGGTGTCGGCCGCCGCGCCCCGGCTGCGTTGGCGCACGCTCACGATGCTTGCCCCCGAGCGGGTCGGCTTCCACGACTGGCTCGCCGCGCCCGGGCACGAGGACGCCGTCGGCCACCTGCTCGGGGCGCTCGCCGTCCGGCGCGACTGGAGCCTCGCGGACCTCCACCCGCTGCGGGCCTCGCCGGCGGCCGAGGCGCTGGCCGCCGCCGCGACCGAAGCGGGGTTCGACGCGCGGCGCCGGAACGACCTTCGGGCGACGATCGTCGACCTCTCGGACGGCGTCGAGTCCTGGCTGGCGCGCCGCGACCGACAGTGCCGCAAGAACCTGCGGACCGCCGCTAGACGGGTCGCGGGCGCGAACGGGCGCGTCGAGGTGGCCCGCGGAAGCGAGCCCGGCGACGCCGACGTGCTTGAGCGCGTGCTCGACCTGTCGGCGCGGTGCTGGAAGGCCCGGGCCGGCACGGACATCGGCGCCGACGCGGCGACGCGGCGATTCATGCGCCGGCTATGGAGCCTCGCGGGACCGCGAGGCCGAATGCGCCTGCAACTTCTCTCCGTCGATGGCCGGCCTGCGGCGAGCGTCGTCTCCCTCCTCGACGACACGACCGACTACGGCCTGATCAAGGACTTCGACGAGGACTTCGCTGCGCTGACGCCCGGCTGGTTCATGATCGGCGCGGCGGTGGAGGACGACGTCGGCCTTGGGCTGCGCCGGTTGAACGGACTCCGCAAGACCCCGTTCCTTGACAACTTCGCGGACGGCGAGGAGCCGCTCTTGCGGCTGCGCCTGCTGCCGCGCCGGGGCGTCGCGCGCCTCGTCGCCGCCGGCGAGGAAGGGTTGCGCCGATTCGGGGCGGAGGCGCGGCGGCGGCGGCGGATCGAGGGCCGGCGCGCCGCGCACAAGGACGGAGCCGCGTCGTAGGGGCATCGGAGACTTCTGGGTCTGGGGCGCGGCAACCTTGCGGGAGGCCAGCGGCGCGCGCACAGTCGGACGCGCGTCGCGGGAGGTCGCGACGGTCGAGAAGAGGGAGTAAGAGTTCATGCGCTTGACGATCGTGGCGACCCTTGCGTTCCTGGCGGCGGCCGGCGGCGCGGCGGCGGCGGCGGGGCATCCGCTCGGGCCGGGCGACAGCGTCCGCATCGCGGTGATGGATCGGCCGGAGCTGACCGGCGACTACCGCGTGCGCGACGACGACGCGATCGTGATGCACCTGATCGGGGCGGTGCCGGCCGCCGGGTCAACGGCCGCGGAACTGCAGGCCCGGGTCGCGACCGCGCTCGCCGCCAAGCTCGGCACCAGCGTGTCGGTGACGCTCGAAGTCGTCGCCTACCGCCCGGTCTCGGTCATCGGCGACGTGGCGGCCCCGGGGGCCTATCCGTTCCGCGAGGGCATGACCGCGCTGGAGGCAGTGGCGCTCGCCGGCGGCTACCTCCGTGCGTTCGAGACCGACAGCCCCGCCGTCGCCCTCCAGCTCGCCGAGAAGGCTGCGGCGGCGCGCACGCTGCGGCTGTCGCTCGCCGAGACGCGGCTCCTCGCCGCACGGCTGCGCGCCGAGCGGAACGTGGACGGGGAGCTGGTCCTCGACCCGGAGACCGAGGCCCTGGCCGGTCCGGCGGCGGCGGCGATGGCCGCCGAGCACGGCGCGATCCTGCGCGAGCGCCGCGCGGCGCTCAAGCGGGCGACCGTCGCGTCGCGCGACCAGGCGAACCTCGCGGCCGGCGAGGCCGAGGCGCTCGCCCGCCAGGGGGCCGAGCTCGACGGCCAGATCGACGCGAGTGTGGCCGTCGTTAGCGAGTCCGAGGACCTGCAGGAGCGCGGCCTGACTGTCTCGGACCGGGTGCTGCGCTACCGCCGCGACCTCGCCGAGTATCGGATCGAGCGGCTTTCGACCGCCGCCTTCGAGGCGCGGGCGGCGCAGAACCGCGCGGCGTCGGACGCGCGCGCGCTCCAGCTCGTCGCCGACCGCGACGCGGAGATCGCCGAGGCGCTCGCCGCCGCCGCGACGGAGGAGCGCGCGCTGCGGCTCGAGCTGAGCGCCGCCGAGGACTTTCTCGCGGCCTTCGGCGGCGGGTCCGCCCTCGCGGCGGGCGGTGCCGCGGTCGCGCCGGCCTTTGAGGTGCGGCGGCGCGCCACGATCGGCGCGCGCCAAGCCGCCGGTCCCGACACGCCCCTCGAGCCCGGCGATGTCGTGACCGTTCGCCTCGAGCCGGAGCCCTGATACCAACCCGCATTGATCAGAAACCTTCGGCCCAAGATCGTCTTCCGATGGAGCGGATCCGCCAAGGTTGGTCGATGAGGTCGTTCCAGGCGGCGCAGCAGTGGTTCGACGATGTCGTCTTAAGAGGTGGCTCGGTTTGTCTGGACACCTTCCGGGGTGTTTCTAAGCGGCTTCGCCGCCCATTTCAGGTTGCCGCCTGGATTGGCGTCGCCATGTTGATGTACGCCTGATCGGGAGTTTTCCCGCCAAGCGAAGAATGGGGCCTCTTGCCGTTTTAGAAGCCCAGATACCGGCCGATTGAAGCGCGGGCTTCCATGACGCCGGCGGAGCTATGCGGGAATTTGGGTGATGGCGGCTTGAGAAGGCGTCGTATCGTGGCGGGTGTTCGAAGCCTGCCGGAACCTCCAAGGGAGCGATACGCCTGTGACAGACGATACCACGATCACCCCATTCCGCCAGCCTGGTTCGATCATTGACCATCATGCGATCCGACCGGCGATCTCCGCCCTGGGCCCGCGGCACCGTGCGACCGCTCGCGCGCCATTCGGCCACCCAGCGGATCGCGCTCGAAACGCTCACTCCGAACCGCGCCGCCGCCTGGCGCCGGCTCGCGCCGGTCCGGACCGCCTCGATTACCCGAACCCGTAGATCCTCAGACAGGTATCTCGCCATGCACGCCGGCCTCCCTACCCGGCGAACATGATGAATCAGAAATTCACGCGTGTGGGAATCTGGAGGGTTCTGTGAGGCGCTGCGTGACGTTGGCAGCCGGCGCGACGCTGGTTGGCGCCTCATTGAAGCCGG
>JANOEW010000408.1:0-3426 GCA_031413475.1 Amaricoccus sp. | reverse complement strand
CAGCGTTGGCTGAAAGGGGAACAAGACGCCATGACTACCCAACAGAAAAAAGGAGCCATGGTCTTTTTTGGCAAAGCAGGTTGTGTGAATTGCCACACCGAACTGCCTGACCATGCGCTTGGCGTAGACCGGGCCGATGCCGCGGATCATGCCCGAGCCAAGGTACTTCTCGATGCCCTCGATCGACGAAGGGGCCGAGATCTTCAGAAACCGCGCCCGGAACTGCTGCCCGTGGGTCCGGTCGTTGGTCCATTCGCCCGAGGCCGTCACCCACTCGCCCGCCGAGATCATAGCCGCGTGGCCGATCGTCGTGATCAGGTCACGGTGGCCACGCGCCTTCAACCTCAGAACGCAGAAGCCGTTCTCCGGGTTGTGGAAGGTGACCCTCTCGACGAGGCCCGCCAGGAGTTCCGTCTTGGCGTCTACTTGATGACCCATGCAACTTCCGCCAAATCGTCTTCGTGTGTCGGCCGCCCTCCAAGACCTTGATAAAACCGACGGCGGTGCACACTTGAATTAGCACTCAATGCACACGAGTGCCAAGACGTGGGGCTGCTTCTGAGCCGGCTTCACCATAACCTCACTGGGAGAACCCCATGCAATTCACACCCCTTCACGACCGCGTCCTCATCCGCCGGATCGAGGGCGAGGAGAAGACCAAGGGCGGTCTGATTGTCCCTGACACCGCAAAGGAGAAGCCCTCCGAGGCCGAGGTCATCTCTGTTGGGGTGGGTGCTCGCACAGAAGCAGGCGAGCTAATCCCGATGGCCGTCAAAGTCGGCGACCGGATTCTCTTCGGCAAGTGGTCCGGCAGTGAGGTGCGCATTGAGGGCGAAGACCTTCTGATCATGAAGGAATCCGACATCCTCGGCGTCATTCAGGCCGAAAGGGTGGTTGAGCAAGCCGCCTGATCCGGTCCGCGTCAGAACCCATTCCAGAGACATCAAGGGAGCACCGACCGATGGTCGCCAAACAGCTGAGATTCGATACCGACGCTCGTGACCGCATGCTGAAAGGCGTGAACATTCTCGCCGATGCGGTCCGCGTCACCCTCGGTCCCAAGGGACGCAACGTCCTTCTCTCCAAGTCCTGGGGCGCGCCGCGCATCACCAAGGACGGCGTCACCGTCGCGAAGGAGATCGAGCTCGAGGACAAGTTCGAGAACATGGGCGCGCAAATGGTCCGCGAAGTGGCCAGCCGAACCAGCGACGAGGCCGGCGACGGCACCACCACCGCGACGGTCCTCGCCCAGGCGATCGTCAAGGAAGGCATGAAGTCGGTCGCGGCCGGCATGAACCCGATGGACCTGAAGCGCGGCATCGAACAGGCGGTCGCCCTGGTCGTCGAGGACATCAAGGCCCAGTCCCGGACCGTTTCGGGCACCGAGGAGATCGGCCAGGTCGGCGCGATCGCCGCGAATGGCGAGACCGAGATCGGCCGGCAGATCGCCGAGGCGATGCAGAAGGTCGGCAACGAGGGTGTCATCACCGTCGAGGAGAACAAGGGCTTCGTGACCGAGACCGAGGTCGTCGATGGCATGCAGTTCGATCGCGGCTACCTCAGCCCCTACTTCATCACCAATGCCGACAAGATGCTCGCCGATCTCGAGGACGCGGTCATCCTGATCCACGAGAAGAAGCTCGGTTCACTCCAGCCGATGGTGCCGCTGCTCGAGCTGGTGATCCAGGCGGGCAAGCCACTGCTGATCGTCGCCGAGGACATCGAGGGCGAAGCGCTTGCCACCCTGGTGGTCAATAAGCTGCGCGGCGGCCTCAAGGTCGCGGCCGTCAAGGCGCCGGGCTTCGGCGATCGCCGCAAGGCGATGCTGCAGGACCTTGCGATCCTGACCGGTGGTCAGGTGATCTCCGAAGAGCTCGGCATGAAGCTCGAGAACGTCGGCCTCGACATGCTCGGCAAGGCCCGCAAGATCACCATCACCAAGGACGAGACCACCATCGTCGATGGCGCCGGCGAAAAGTCTGCGATCGAAGGCCGCGTCACCCAGATCCGTGCCCAGATCGAGGACACCACCTCGGACTACGACAAGGAGAAGCTGCAGGAGCGGCTGGCGAAGCTCGCCGGGGGTGTTGCGATCATCAGGGTCGGCGGCGCTTCCGAGACCGAGGTGAAGGAGCGCAAGGACCGCGTCGACGACGCGCTGAACGCCACCCGCGCCGCAGTGCAGGAAGGCGTGGTCGTCGGTGGCGGCGTCGCGCTCGTGCGCGCTTCGAAGAAGCTCTTCGGCCTGGAGGGGGCTAACCACGACCAGACCGCCGGCATCGCGATCGTGCGCAAGGCGCTGCAGGCGCCGTTGCGCCAGATCGCCGAGAATGCCGGCGTGGACGGCTCGGTCGTCGCCGGCAAGGTGATGGACTCGGAGGATCCCAGTTTCGGCTTCAACGCCCAGACGGAAGAGTATGGCGACATGTTCAAGTTCGGCGTGATCGACCCGGCCAAGGTCGTGCGCACCGCGCTGCAGGACGCGGCGTCGGTCGCGGGCCTGCTCATCACCACCGAGGCCATGATCGCCGAAAAGCCGGAGCCGAAGGGTCAGGCCGGCGGCGGCGGCATGGGCGGCATGGGCGGCATGGGCGGCATGGACGGAATGATGTGATCAGGCGCGAAGCCTGACGCAGACTGTGCATCGACAGATAAATCGGGCGCCAGCTGAGCGCCCGATCGCGGCGATCAGCGCGTCGAACGGGCCGACGCCACTCTTACGGGTTGCGTCTTGTGGCACAGGGCGGCGACGTGCCGGCTTGCGCCGCCGACGCTGCGGTTATCGGATCGAAGGTGGTTCAGCCCCCCCGGCGCACAGACCCTTGTCTGGCGTGGGTCGCGCCGACGCACCGCCTCGGCTTCAAGAGTTGCCAGCTCCGGTCACATCGCCGGCGTGATCAATCCGCCTGCCGAGCGCCCGAAGTAGAAGTACGGGTAATGGACCCGCGGCGACGATCCGGCCACGGCGGAGGAGTGGCTCGAGGGCGCGACCTACACCGAGGGCTCCTGGTGGCCGCTATGGGCTGAATGGCTGGAGACGAAGGACCGCGCGAAGCCGGCCCCCGCCCGCCGACCGGGCGACCGCGGCCTCGCCGTGATCGAGGACGCGCCGGGCAGCCATGTCCTCGGGAAATGATGCAGCCCGGCGCCGCGCGGGGCGGCAGGAGACCGTTGCTTAATGTTCGGACATGACGGCTCCCCCACCTTGTCGTGCAGTGCGGTTGCAACCATATAGGTTACGATAAAAATGAGGGTCTCTATGAATACGCAAAAACTACTCGAACAGTTTCTGGGACCGAACGCCCTCTCAGAGCCCGATTCAAAAGTTCATGCGAAATCGCAGTATCTTGCGAGACGCCGTGTCATGAGCCTGACGCTTGCGATCAGGGTCCAGGCCGTTGAGCTTTCCAGCGATCGCTCCCAATC
>JANOEW010000407.1:0-1727 GCA_031413475.1 Amaricoccus sp. | reverse complement strand
GATCATCGGCGCCTACGTCGTCGCGGGCTTGTTCGGAATCTCGATCGCGGCAACGTCGATGTTGGCGCTGGCCGGGATGATCGTCGCGCTCGACGCCTACGGACCGGTGACCGACAACGCAGGCGGCATCGCCGAGATGGCCGGCTTGCCCAAGGAGATTCGCGTCAACACCGACGCGCTCGATGCGGTCGGCAACACGACCAAGGCGGTGACCAAGGGTTACGCGATCGGCTCGGCGGGCCTGGCGTCGCTGGTCCTGTTCGCGGCCTACATCGAAGACCTCAAGGCCTACTTCCCCGATCTGCCCGTCGAGTTTCGGCTGCAAGATCCCTACGTCGTCGTCGGACTCTTCATCGGCGGTTTGCTGCCGTACCTGTTCGGCGCCATGGGCATGACCGCGGTCGGCCGCGCCGCGGGCGCCGTCGTGATCGAGGTGCGCCGCCAGTTCCGGGAGATCAAGGGCATCATGGAAGGGACGGCGAAGCCCGACTACGGCCGCGCGGTCGACCTGCTGACCAAGGCTGCGATCAAGGAGATGATCCTGCCTTCGCTCTTGCCGGTCGCCGCGCCGATCGTGATGTACTTCACCGTGCTCATGGTCGGTGGCCAGGCCGCGGCGTTCACGGCGCTCGGCGCGATGCTGCTTGGGACGATCGTCACCGGCTTGTTCGTGGCGATCTCGATGACCTCCGGCGGCGGCGCCTGGGACAACGCCAAGAAGTACATCGAGAACGGCAATTTCGGCGGCAAGGGCTCGGATGCCCACAAGGCCGCGGTCACGGGCGACACGGTCGGCGATCCCTACAAGGACACGGCCGGTCCCGCGGTGAACCCGATGATCAAGATCATCAACATCGTGGCGCTGCTCTTGCTGGCGATGCTCGCGCGCGGCCACTGAGACGAGCGGCGGCTACGCGCTCGCGCCAGCCGCGATCTCTGCGAGGAAAATTTCGCCGAGCTCCTGGGCCTTGCGATCGCCGACGCCCTTGACCTGTCGGAACTCCGCGGCGTTCTTCGGTCGGCGCGCGGAGAGTTCGGCGAGCGTGCGGTCGTTGAAGATCAAGTAGGGCGGGACGCCCTTTTCCTGCGCCAGGCGGCGGCGCAATGCGCGCAGGCGTTCGAACAATTGGATTTCCTCCGGCGCGCTCGCTTCAGCTGAGAGGCCGGCGACCGCCGCGACGCTGGTGCGAGTCTTCGAAGCCTTGGACAACTTCGGCAGGGCGTACAACGTGACCGGCCGCTCGCCGCGCATGACCTCGACGCCGCTCTGCGAGAGGAACAGCGTCGGATATTGGCCGTTGGTCACGCGCAAGTGTTCCAGGCCGATCAGCTGATCGATCCAGTGGCGGATCTCGCGCGCATCGTGCTGGCGCAGGAGCCCGAAAGTCGAAAGCTTGTCGTGCCCGGCGCGGCGCACGCGTTCGGTGTTCGCGCCGCGCAGCACATCGGCGATCTGCCCGCCGCCGTAGCGCTGCTCGCAGCGCACGACACAGGAGAGAATCTTCTGCGCGACGATTTTCGGCTCGTCGATCGCGCGCAGTTCGCCCAGGCAGGCATCGCAGGCGCCGCAGCCGCCGGGCCGCGCGGTCCAGCTTTCGCCGAAGTGCTCGACCAGGTACTTGTGCCGACACACGGCGCCGCCGGCGAAGGAGAGCACCTGCGAGAGGCGTGTCAGCGAGGCTTCGAGTTCGCTCTGCGCGTTGACGACGCCCGCGGCGATCGCCTCT
>JANOEW010000406.1:0-4292 GCA_031413475.1 Amaricoccus sp. | reverse complement strand
GGGCGGCCGGGGCGGCGGGCGTAGTCGGGCAGGGGGTCGGGGGTCTCGGTGGTCTCGGCCTCGACGAGGACCGGCAGGAGGCGCTGCCATTGCGAGGCGGGGTCGGTGCGGCGGGACTCGGCCAGCGCGTGGCGGATGAGGTCGCCGTAGCCGCGGGTCAGCGCCGAGGCGAGGCGGAGGACCTGGCGGGAGGAGAGGGTCTCGGGAGCGGTCAGCGCGCCGTCGAGCTCCTCGGCCGCGAGGGCGGCGGCGCGGATCCGGGCGCGCTTCTGGCGGCTGAAGCTGGGGAAGAGCGCCTCGACGGCGGCGTCGACGGTGTCGAAGACGCCGCGGGCGCGGGCGGCGACGGCGACCATGCCCTGCTCCCAGGCCGAAACCTCGGCGCGGATGGCGTTTTCCTCGACCATGGCGGCGAGGGCGGCCTGGAAGCTGGCGGGCTCGCGGACGAAGGCTGGGATGGCGGCGTAGGGCGCCTTGTTGCGGGAGGTCTCGGCGAGGGCGCGGAAGGCGGCGAGCCGGCGGAAGCCCGAGATCAGGCCGTAGGCGAGGGGGCCCTCTGGCTCGGCGAAGGCGAAGACCTCGATCGGCATGCGCAGGCCGCTGGTGATGATCGAGTCGCGCAGTTCGGCGAGGGCGTCCGCGTCGTGGGCGGTGCGGTCGCGGGTCAGCGCGGCTTCGTCGATCGCGGCGAGCGGGATCATGCGGATGGGGGCGGGGGCTCGGTCGGGCATCGGCGGTCTCCGGGGGGTGTGGGAGGGAGACATAACCCCGCCGGGGCGGGTGTTGCGCGGGGCGCCAAGGCGGCGCGCGCGCCGGCGGGTCCGGGGAGACCCGGGCCCGGCGCCGGTCCGGAGCGCCATAGGGCGGGCTTTCCGGTCTCGGCGGGTTGCGGTGCGCGGCGCTTTTGCGCTCGCCAAGGTCCGCGAGGCGTTCTAGGCAGTCGCGATGGTGCATTTCCTGCGAGCCCCGATCGTTGCGCTGGCGGAGGCGCGCCGGCTGCCGCTGTGGCGGGGGCCGACCGGGCTGTTGCTGGTGATGGCCGCGGGGATGCCGCTGGCGTTTTCGGTGTGGTCGGCGCTGTTGAACAATTTCGTGGTCGAGCGGGCGGGCTTCACCGGCGTCGAGATCGGCTGGCTGCAGACGGTGCGCGAGATCCCGGGTTTCCTCGCGATCGGGGTGATCGCGATCATCATCTTCGTGCGCGAGCAGGTGCTGGCGCTGGTCTCGCTGGTCATGCTCGGGGCCGCGGTGGCCGTCACCGCGTGGTTCCCGAGCTTTCAGGGCCTGCTGATCACCACGATGATCGGCTCGATCGGCTTTCACTACTACGAGACGGTGAACCAGTCGCTGCAGCTGCAGTGGCTCGACAAGGCCGAGGCGCCGCGGGTGCTCGGCTGGCTGATCGCCGCGGCATCGGCGGCGTCGTTCGCGGCCTATGGGCTGATCCTGCTGATCTGGATGCAGTTGGGTGGCGGCTACGAGGTGATCTACATGATCGCCGGGGCGGCGACGTTGGCGATCGCGGTCGGCTGCTGGTTCGCCTATCCGCAGTTCGAGTCGCCGCATCCGCAGCGCAAGCGGATGGTGCTGCGGCGGCGCTACTGGCTGTATTACGTGCTGCAGTTCCTCGCCGGGGCGCGGCGGCAGATCTTCGTGGTGTTCGCGGCGTTCATGATGGTCGAGCGCTTCGGCATGTCGGTGCCGCAGGTGACCGGGCTGTTCATGGTGACCTTCGCCGCCAACGTCGTCGTGGCGCCGCTGATCGGCCGCATGGTGGGCGGACTCGGCGAACGGGTGGCGCTGTCGATCGAACACGCCGGGCTGCTGGCGGTGTTCCTCGCCTATGCCGGGCTCTATGCCTTCGGCTGGGGCGTGCTGATCGCCGCGGCGCTGTTCGTGGTCGATCATCTGTTCTTCGCGCTGTCGATCGCGCTCAAGACCTACTTTCAGAAGATCGGCGATCCGGGCGACATCGCGCCCACCGCCGCGGTGGCCTTCACCATCAATCACATCGCGGCGGTGTTCCTGCCGGCGGCGCTGGGCTATCTGTGGATCGTCGACCCGGCGGCGGTGTTCTATCTCGCCGCCGGCATGGCCGCGACCTCGCTGGCGCTGGCGCTGCTGATCCCGCGCCATCCCGAGCCGGGGCACGAGACCATCCTGTCCCGGCGCGCCGCGCCCGCCGCGGCCGAGTAGCGGCGCGTGGCCCGCGCGCCGAAGTTCACCACCGGATCGACCATGCGCCACGTGGTGGTCATGACGCTGACCAGCGCGGTCGGTCTGACCTTCATGTTCCTGATCGACGCGGCGACGCTGTTCTGGGTGTCGCGGCTCGGCGACGAGCGGCTGATGGCGGCGCTGGGCTTTGCCTGGACGATCCAGTTCTTCATCATCTCCTCGGGGATCGGCTTTGCGATCGCGGCGACCGCGCTGGTCAGCCGCGCGCTCGGCGAGGGCGCGCGGGTTCGGGCGCGCAGCCTCGCCACCGGGTCGCTGGTGCTGACCTTCGTGGTCCAGGCGGCCCTCGCCGGGGCGGTGGCGATCTGGCGGCGCGACGCGCTGGCGCTCGCTGGGGCCGAGGGCGAGACGCTGGAGATCGCGGCGCGGTTCCTGATGATCACGCTGCCGTCGATGTCGCTGATGGCGCTCGGTATGACCGGCGGCGCGATCCTGCGCGCGCTCGGCGACGCCTGGCGGGCGATGACGGTCACGCTCGGGGCCGGGGTGGTCGCGATGGCGCTCGATCCGCTGTTCATCTTCACGTTCGGTCTGGGGATCGACGGCGCGGCCTGGGTGATGGTGATCGCGCGCAGTTTCGTCGGCGCGCTGTCGATCTGGTACCTGGTGCGGGTCCACCGGATACTGGCCCCGGCGCGGCTGCGGGACGTGCGCCGGATGCTTCGGCCGTTCTTCACCATCGCCGCGCCGGCGACGATGACGCAGATGTCGACGCCGTTCGGCAACGCGCTGCTGACCGGGTTGATGGCGAGCTACGGCGACGGGGCGGTCGCCGGCTGGGCGGTGGTCTCGCGGCTGACGGTGCTGGCGTTCGGCGGCATCTACGCGCTGTCGGGCGCGATCGGCGGCATTCTGGGGCAGAACTACGGCGCGGGGCTGATGGCGCGGGTGCGCGCCACCTATCGCGACGCGCTGGTGTTCGGCGCGGTCTACACGCTGGCGGCCTGGGGTCTGCTGTTCGCCGGGCGCAATCTGGTGGTCGACCTGTTCCGGCTCGGGCCGGACGGAGCGGTGGTGGTCAACGCGTTTGTCGGGCTCGCCGCGGGCGGCTTCGTCTTCGCCGGCGCGCTGTTCGTCGCGAACGCCTCGTTCAACACGCTCGGGCGGCCGCTGTGGTCGACGGCGTTGAACTGGTCGCGCGACGGGCTGGCGCTGTTTCCGCTGACCTGGGCCATGGCGCAGGCCTTCGCCGCGCCGGGCGTCGTCTACGGACAGGCGCTCGCCAACGTCGTGGTCGGCGCGGTCGCGGCCTGGGCGGGCTGGCGTTTCGTCGTGCGGCTGGCGCCCCGGAGCGGGGCGATCGCCTTGGAAACCGCGCCGGACCCCTTACATCTGACGACGAACCCGATCCCATGAGAGGCGCGACCATGTTCAGCCTGTTCAAGAAGTCCGAGACGCCGGCGCCGGGCGCGGCGCTGCCGGGCCGCGCCGCGCCGATCCCGACCGCGGCGACGCATTTCATCAATGGCCGGCCGCTGAAGGGGCCGCATCCCGAGGGCATGGCGCAGGCGATGGTCGGCATGGGATGCTTCTGGGGCGTCGAGCGGATGTTCTGGAAGCTGCCCGGCGTCTGGGTGACGGCGGCAGGTTATGCCGCAGGCGAGACGCCGAACCCGACCTACAAGGAGGTGTGCTCCGGCCAGACCGGGCACAACGAGGTGGTGCTGGTCACCTACGACCCGGCGCAGACCTCCTACGAGGCGCTGCTGAAGGTGTTCTGGGAGGGGCACGACCCGACCCAGGGCATGCGCCAGGGCAACGACCGTGGCACGCAGTACCGCTCGGGCGTCTATCTGTTCGACGCGGCCCAGCGCGCGGCGGCGGAGGCGTCGAAGGCCGACTATGCGGCGCGGCTGAAGTCCGCCGGATTCGGGCCGATCACCACCGAGATCGTCGAGGCCGGGCCGTTCTTCTACGCCGAGGACTACCACCAGCAATACCTCGCGAAGAACCCCGGCGGCTACTGCGGGATCGGCGGGACCGGCGTGAGCTGCCCGATCGGGGTCGGGGTAGCTTGAGATCGTGATGCGCCGCGGGGCCCCGCGCTGCGGCAT
>JANOEW010000405.1:0-11223 GCA_031413475.1 Amaricoccus sp. | reverse complement strand
CTGGTCGGCCGCCTCGGCGGGCAGCTGCGGGTGGTCCCAGGCGCGGTGCTCGGCTGGGACTTGGGCGCGGCCCTCGCCAAGGCCCGGGCCTTGGGCATCGACACTCTCATAGCCGCCGAACTGCTGCCCGAGATCGAGGCGGTGATGGTGCGCAACCTTAACGAACTGATCGGAGACTGCCGTGGCTTAGAAACGAGCCTGTGTCCGGCTGGTCGCGGATGGCGGCCGTCAGGTCCGCGCCGAACTGGAAGGCGTCGGCGAAGCCGGCGCGCGGGGCTTCGGCCGCCTGTCCTCGGAGATGGAGCTGGCTAACGCGCGGCTGGGCAGCTTTGCCCGCAAGGCGGGGATCGCTCTTGCCGCCATGACCGCCGCCGCCGCCGCAGCGGGCGTGGCCATGGTCCGGTCTGGGCTCGATACCATCGGCGCGCAAGCCGACATGGCAGCCTCGCTGAAGACGACCGTCGAAAGCCTGCAGGTTCTGACCTGGGCCGGGGAACTGGCGGGCGTCTCGATGGGGGAGATCGAACAGTCCACCAAGAAACTGACGACCCGGCTGTCCGAAGCCGCAGCCGGATCGGGCTCCGCCGTCGGCGCGCTGCAGCGTCTGAACCTGACGGCTGCCGAGTTGCAGGCGCTCCCACTCGACCAGCGCATCGTCGCCATTCAGGACGCGTTGAACCGGTTCGTGCCCGACGCCGAGCGCGCGGCCGTGGCCTCCGACCTGTTCGGCGACCGGGCCGCGCTCGCCTTCCTGCGCATCGACTCCGCGACCCTTCGCGAAGCGGCGCAGGACGTGCAGGATTTCGGGGTGGCGGTGAGTACTGCCGACGCGGCGCAGATCGAACGCACGGGCGACGCCATTGCCAGGCTCAGCCTGATCTGGCTCGGGCTGACCAACCGACTGACTGCCGCCGTCGCCCCGGCACTGGAGACCGTGGCGAACGCGCTGGCCGACATGGCGCGCGGCACGGGGCCCATCGGCAGCGCGATCGCGGCGCTCTTTGACAACCTCGGCCGACTTGCCACCTATGCCGCGACCTTCGCCGCCATCATGGCGAGCCGCTGGGTGACGGGTCTGGCAGCTGCGGCCTTGTCCGTGCGCGGCCTTGCCACCGCGCTGGTCTTCCTTCGCGGGGCGCTGATCCGCACCGGCATCGGCGCGCTCATCGTCGGCGCAGGCGAGGTGGTCTACCAGCTCTCGCAGCTCGTCGCCCGGGTCGGGGGCGTCGGCGAAGCGTTCCGCCTGCTCAGCGATCTGGCCTCGGAGGTCTGGTCCCGCATCGGGCTCGCCCTCGACGCCGCGCTCGCGCGGATGGCCGCCGGCTGGGAGGGGCTGAAGGCCGCCGGACTTTCGGCGCTCGAGGGCACCGTCGCGGGTGTGGTCAGCTTCGGCGACCGGACGGCGGCGGTGTTCCAGGGCGCCTATGACGCCGCCGTCGCGATCTGGGGCAGCCTTCCCGGCGCCATCGGCGATTTCGCCTTCCAGGCTGCGAACGGGCTGATCAGCGGCATCGAGGCGATGCTGAACGGCGTGGTCGCGCGGATCAACGGCTTCATCACCGCGCTGAACGGCGCGCTGGACCTGCTGCCCGACTGGGCGGTCGGCGAAGGCGGCGTGCGGATCGGCACGCTCGATCCACTGACGCTCGGCCGGATCGACAATCCGTTCGCCGGATCGGCCGAGGCTGCGGGCGGCGCTGCTGCCGAGGCCTTCTCGGCGGCGCTGTCCCGCACCTACCTGGAGCCGCCTGACCTCGGGCTCGGCGCCATGGCCGATGACGCCCGCGCCCGGGCGGACGGATACCGCGAGGCGGGAGACATGCTGGCGAACGCCGCCGGTCGTCCGCTCGCCAGCTGGCAGGCGCTGCGCGACGCGGCGACGGGTGCCGGGACGGAGGCCGAGATCGCGCTGGCCGATGCAGCAACCTCGGCGGATGCGCTCGGGCGCGAACTCGACGACACGGCCGCCGCAGCCGGTGGCGCGGGAGCCGCCGCACGCGATGCCGGGGCAGCCGCAACCGAGGGCGCAGAGCAGGCCGCCACGGGCTGGCGTGCGGTGACCGCCGCGCTGGCGGAGCATGCCGCGAAGGCGCGCGACGTCGGGGGCGACATCGGCCAGGCGCTGGTCGGGGCCTTCACCTCGGCCGAGAACGCGGTGGGCGACTTCGTCAAGACCGGCAAGCTCGACTTCCGGGACATGGTCACGTCGATGATCGCCGATCTCGCCAAGCTGGCGGCGCGGCGCTTCATTCTCGGCCCCATCGCCAACGCCCTGTCGGGTGCGCTCGGCGGCGCGGGTGGTGTTTTCGCGAACGTCCTGCATGCGGGTGGCATGGTCGGGATGCCGGGTCCGGGACGCATGGTTCCGGCGCTGGCCTTCGCCGGAGCCCCGCGCATGCATGCGGGCGGCTGGGCGGGGCTCAACCACACCAATAGCTTTGCGGGCCTCCGGCCCGACGAGGTTCCGGCAATCCTCCAGCGCGGCGAGCGGGTGCTCTCCCGGCGCGAAGCCGCCGGCCACGACGCGAGCCAGCGTGGCGCGCAGAACGTCACGGTGCACATCCACGCCCGCGACGCCGAGAGCTTCCGCCAGTCGCGCACCCAGGTCGCGGCGGACATCGCCCGCGCGGTCTCGCTCGGCCGCCGAGGCCTCTGAGGATCCCCAACCATGGCTTTCCACGAAGTCCGGTTTCCGGAAGCGATCAGCCGCGGCGCGCGCGGCGGACCCGAGCGGCGCACGCAGGTGGTGACGCTCGCGAGCGGCGACGAGGAGCGCAACGCCAGCTGGGCCAACTCCCGGCGGCGCTACGATGTCGCCTACGGCATCCGCCGCGCCGACGATCTCGCCGCGGTGGTCGCCTTCTTCGAGGCGCGGAACGGCCGGCTCTACGGCTTCCGGTTCAAGGACTGGGCCGACCACAGGTCCTGCCTGCCCTCGGGGGCGCCGTCGCCGCTCGACCAGAGCCTCGGAACCGGCAACGGCGTCGCGACAGCCTTCCAGCTGGTGAAGCGCTACGCCTCCGGGGCGCAGTCCTGGACACGCGGCATCACGAAGCCGGCGGCGGGCACGGTCCGGATCGCGGTTGGCGGCGTCGAGCAGACCTCCGGCTGGTCGGTCGATACGACCACCGGGATCGTCACCTTCGGGGCCGCCCCCTCCGCCGGCATCGGGATCACCGCGGGCTTCGAGTTCGACGTGCCGGTGCGCTTCGACAGCGACGCGCTCGACGTGACCCTCGACCTCGAGCGGCTCGGCTCGATCACCTCCATCCCGCTTCTGGAGATCCGGCGATGAACGAAGAACCAGGGTTCATCACGTCCGTCCTGCGCGATCTCGCCGCCTCGACCGCCGCCATCCTCGCGGCCTGGGGCGCGCTCGGGGGCGCGACCAACGCGCTCAGCACGCGCATGCGGCTGAGGGACGCCGTTCGCCACATCCTGCTCGGCGGTCTGATCGCGGCTGGCATGGGCAGCTTCTCCATGGCGCTCATCACCCACTGGCTGAAGCTGCCGCCCGAGGCGGTGCCGGCTGGAGGTGCCGCGGGATCGGCCGCCTACCTCGTCGGCGTCTTCGGCCCTGCGGTGATCGAGGTCACGCTCGCCCGAATCCGCAGCATCCGGACGCGGCCGGGGGGTGGTTCCGATGCGTGAGCTGATCCGCCTTGCGGCGCGCATCCGCTGCGACAGCGCCGATCCCTGCCGCCGTTTCCGCCACCGCCTTCGCGTCGGCCTCGCCGTCGCCGCGCTCATCCTCCTCCTGTCGCTGCTGAGGTGACCTTCACGCGTATGACCGACCAGGGGCTCATCGCCCTCATCCGCCACGAGGGCGTCGTCCCGGCGCCGTACCTCGATGTGAAGGGCGTCTGGACCTTCGGCATCGGCCACACCGCCGCGGCCGGCGCGCCCGATCCGGGCCGGATGCCGCGCGGCATGCCCGCCGATCTCGACGCCGGGATCCGCGAGGCCTTCCGCGTCTTCCGCGCCGATCTCGGGCGCTACGAGGCCGAGGTGCTGCGCGCGGTGAAGGTCCCGCTGCGCACCCACGAGTTCGATGCGCTGGTCTCGTTCCACTACAACACCGGCGGCATCGCCCGGGCGGCGCTGACGCGGCATCTCAACGCGGGCGACCGTGCTGCGGCGGCCGACGCCTTCCTGAACTGGCTGAAACCGGCATCGCTCCGACCCCGGCGCGAGGCCGAGCGCGCGCTCTTCCGGCACGGCCGCTATGCCGGCGGGACGATCCCGGTCTGGACCGCGGACGCAGGCGGCCGGGTCGACTTCTCGCGGACGGTCCGCCGGCTCAGCGAGGAGGAGGCGCTGGCGCTGCTGCGGCCCGAGCCGGTCCCGGCTGTTCCGGCTGTCCCGTCGCTGCGTCCCGAACCTCGGCCGCCGAGCTTGCTGGCTCGTCTCCGGGATGCGCTCGCCGCGACCCTCGCAAGGAGCTGATCTGATGAGCAGCCGATGAAGACGCTCTCCGCATCCTTCCAGGCCCATCTCGACGAGGGGACCACCACGCTCGCCTGGTGCTGGCGGATCGCCCGGGGCGATGGCGTGGTCTTCGGCTTCACCGACCACGACCGCACGCTCGTCTTCGCCGGCACGAGCTTCGAGCCCGAGAGTGGATTCAGCGCCTCGGAGGTCCGGTCAGGCACCGATCTCGCCGTCGACGCGCAGGACGCCGAGGGGGTGCTGTCGTCGGACCGGATCACCGAGACCGACATCCTCGACGGCCGCTGGGACAACGCCGCGGTCGAGCTCTGGCGGGTGAACTGGGCGACCCCCGGTCAGCGCATGCTGATGCGCCGCGGGGCGATCGGCCAGATACGGCGCGGGCGGCTCGCCTTCGTGGCCGAGGTCCGTTCGCTCGCCCATTTGCTCGGCCAGACGGTCGGGCGGACCTTCCAGGCCACCTGCGACGCTTCGCTCGGCGATGCGCGGTGCGGCGTCGATCTGGATGATCCGGCGTATCGCAGCACGGGCAACATCGTCGCCGTCCTGCGCGACCGGGCGTTCATCGCCTCAGGCCTCGGGGGCTTCGCCGACGGCTGGTGCGGGCTAGGCGCGTTGGACTGGGGCAGCGGTGCGAATGCCGGTCGCCGCGCCGAGGTGCTGATGCACGAGAAGGCTGCCAGCATCGTGACGATCACGCTGCTGGAAGCGCCGGTGCGGCCGATCGCCGAGGGAGACGGGTTCATCATCCGCGCCGGCTGCGACAAGCGGTTGGAGACGTGCCGAGCGAGGTTCGGCAACGTCGCGAACTTTCGCGGCTTCCCGCACATCCCCGGCCAGGACGCGGTGATCCGCCACGCCACGCAGGACGGCGGGCATGAGGGAGCGGTGCTGTGACCGTCGCCGATCCCGATCTTGTCATTGCGGTCGCACGCCGCTGGCTGGGGACGCCCTACCACGACCAGGCGAGCCTGCGGGGCGTCGGCTGCGACTGCCTCGGGCTGGCGCGCGGGGTCTGGCGCGAGGTGGTCGGCCCCGAGCCGTTCCCGATCCCACCTTACGGCCGGGACTGGGGCGAGACCGGGCCGGTCGAGGTGCTCGCGATCGGCGCGCGCACGGCGATGCTCGAGATCGCGCCCGCGGAGGCCGGGCCTGGCACGCTGCTGCTCTTCCGGATGCGCCCGGGCGCCATCGCCAAGCATGTCGGCATCCTCACCGCGCCGGATCGGTTCATCCATGCCTACGAGCGGCTCGGCGTGATCGAGGAGCCGCTGACGCCCGCCTGGCGGCGGCGCATCGGCTTCGCCTTCCTGTTTCCTGCACGATGATGGGCGGCTCGCCGGGACCGGCGTTGGCCGCTCAGACCGACCGCGAAAGAAAAGCGTCCACTGCGGCGAAGACTTGCCCGTTGCGCCCGACCCAGACGTGTCCACCGCTGGGAAAGCTGACGAGCTGCGCACCTGGAACCGTCGCCGCGATATGTCGCGCGGCCGCCAGGGTCTCGAAGCGATCGTCCTTGAGGGACAGGGCAAGGGTCGGCGCGCCGATGGTCTCCAACGGCATCCTTTCCGGCGAGCCCGCGAGCCGGCCGTCGTTCAGGAGGCCGCGGGCGCGATCGCTGACCGGCAGGATGTCGCGGAGGATCGCGCGCACCCGCGCCTGCTCGTCCGGCGCGGCCCGGCGGACGAGATCGGGGTCCGTGGCGAGCAGCGTGCCGATCATCGCGTCCTCGCCCAACGTCATGCCGAGCCAGAACAGGAAATCCGAGCGCAGGCCGAAGGCGATGATTGCCTCGGCGAGCGCATTCGGTGGGCGCGGCGGCGGCCGGTCCGGCGCGAAGGCGGCCGGCACCATCGCAACAAGGGCCGCGCAGCGATCCGGGTGGCGGATCGCGAACTGCATTGCGGAGAGCGCTCCGGCCGAACCTCCAATCACCCTCGCACGGTCGATCTCGAGTTTGTCGAGCAGGTCGACGAAGGCATCGGCCTGGTTTTCCGAGGATGGATCGTCCGGAAAATCCGACCGGAGGTAGCCGAACCGCGAGGGGGCCACTATGCGCCAGTTGCGATCGATCAGGGGTCGCGCGAACGCGATGCCCTGATCGAAACCACCGCCGGTTCCATGGATCATCAGCACCGGCGGGCCGGCCCCCTCGACGGCATATTCCATCGCGCCGAAGCGGCCCTGAAGAACTTCGCTCCGTCCTCGGGTCCTCGCCCTCGCCTCTGCCACCTCCGCCGAAAAGGCGCGCCACGTCGCGCCGCCGGAAAGGAGCGCGCCCGCGCCAGCAAGTCCCAGCCAAAGCAACTGCCGCCTGTTCATGCGTCTGGTCTCCGCCACAGGGGCGATCGCGCTTCTCTACCAGCTTCTGACCGCAGCCGAGAGTCCTGCGGCGGTGGTCGACCTCTCTGCCGCGGGCCGCGCGGAACGCCGGCGGAGCCCGAGCAACGCTCCCGATGGGGGAATTCGATGGCCACACTCATTCTCGGCGCGGCCGGCGCCGCCATTGGCGGCAGTATCGGCGGCGCAGTTCTCGGCGTCTCCGCGGCCACCATCGGCGGCGTGATCGGCTCCACCATCGGCTCGGTCGTCGACAGCTGGATTGTCTCCTCGCTCGCGCCGACCCAGCGCATCGAAGGCGCGCGGCTCGACTCCCTGCGGATCACCTCGTCCACCGAGGGCGCGGTCATCCCGCGCCTCTACGGACGCATGCGCCTCGGCGGCAACATCATCTGGGCGACCGACTTCCGCGAGGAGACGAAGACCAGCTCGCAGGGCGGCGGCAAGGGCGGCGGCGGAGGCGGCAAGGTCAAGACGACCGAGTACCTCTACTACGCCTCCTTCGCCGTGGCGCTATGCGAGGGTCCGATCACCGGCATTGGCCGCATCTGGGCCGACGGGAAGCCGATGGACATGACCGGCGTCACCTGGCGCTGGTATCCGGGCGACGAGGCGCAGGCGGCCGATCCGTTCATCGCGGCGAAGGTGGGCGCGGCCAACACTCCGGCCTACCGCGGCACCGCCTATGTCGTGTTCGAGGAGCTGGCGCTCAACGATTTCGGCAACCGGCTCCCGCAGCTCAGCCTCGAGGTGTTCCGACCGCTGGCCGATCCCGACACCGCCGAGGGGCTGACCCGCGCCGTGACGCTGATCCCTGCCTCCGGCGAGTTCACCTACGCGACGCAGCCGATCCGCAAGAAGGCGGGCGGGGCGACGGTGGCTGAGAACCTCAATGCCCGCGCCGATGTCTCCGACATGGTGGTGGCGCTCGATCGGCTGCAAGCCATGGCCCCGGCGGTCGAGAGCGTCAGCCTCGTGGCGGCCTGGTTCGGCGACGACCTGCGCGCCGGCGCCTGTCGCGTCCGCCCCGGCGTCGAGGTGGTGGCGAAGGGAACTACGCCGCGCAGTTGGTCGGTGAACGGCGTAGATCGCGACGACGCGGTCCTCGTCAGCCGGGACGCCGAGGACCGACCGGTCTATGGCGGCACGCCCTCCGACTTCGCCGTGGCGCAGGTGATCCGGGAGATGAAGGCGCGCGGGCTTCGGGTGACCTTCTACCCGTTCATCCTGATGGACGTGCCTTTGGGCAATGCACTGCCGAACCCGTACAGCGACAACGCCAACGAGACCAGCCAGCCGGCGTTCCCCTGGCGCGGGCGGATTACATGCTCTCCGGCGGCGGGCTTCGCTGGCACGGTGGACAAGACCGCTGCAGCCGCCTCGCAGGTCTCGGCGCTGTTCGGCTCGGCGACGCCCGCCAGCTTCAGTGTCTCGGGCGAGAGCGTGACTTGGTCCGGACCCTCGGGCGACTGGGGTCTGCGCCGGATGATCCTGCACTACGCGCATCTCTGCGCGGCGGCGGGCGGCGTCGACGCCTTCCTGATCGGCTCGGAGATGCGCGGGCTGACCACGGTTCGATCTGGCGCATCGACCTATCCCGCCGTGCAAGCCTTCCGTGATCTGGCCGCCGATGTCCGATCGATCCTCGGCGCTGGCACGAAGATCAGCTACGCCGCCGACTGGTCGGAGTACTTCGGCCATCAGCCGGGCGACGGCTCGGACGACGCCTTCTTCCACCTCGACCCGCTTTGGGCGGACAACGAGATCGATTTCGTCGGCATCGACAACTACATGCCGCTGTCCGACTGGCGCGATGGCTGGGACCATGCCGATGCGCAGGCCTCACCGACGATCTACGACAGGGACTACCTGCAGGCGAACGTCGCGGGCGGCGAGGGCTTCGACTGGTTCTACGCCAGCGCTGCCGAC
Organism: Amaricoccus sp.; assembly: GCA_031413475.1. Classification (GTDB taxonomy): domain Bacteria; phylum Pseudomonadota; class Alphaproteobacteria; order Rhodobacterales; family Rhodobacteraceae; genus Amaricoccus. Next base: position 2,505 of record JANOEW010000405.1, on the reverse strand, counting down.
CGTGCGACGCAGTCCCGGACGCCGATCACCGATGGCGCAGCGGGCAAGCCCTGGGTGTTCCGCTACAAGGACCTGCGCGCCTGGTGGTCGAACCCGCATTTCAACCGTCCTGGCGGTGTCGAGGCCGGCGCGCCCACGGCCTGGGTCCCGGAATCGAAGCCAATCTGGTTCACCGAGCTCGGCTGCCCCGCGGTCGATCGCGGCACGAACCAGCCGAACGTCTTCTTTGATCCGAAGTCGTCGGAGAGCTTTGTGCCGTACTTCTCGCGCGGCTGGCGAGACGACACGATCCAGCGGGCTTACCTCGAGGCGACCTACCTCTGGTGGGGCGAGCCGGCAAATAACCCGAACTCGCCGGTCTACGGCGGCCGGATGGTGCGCGTTCCGGAATGCGCAGCCTGGACCTGGGATGCGCGGCCGTATCCATTCTTTCCCGAGTTGACCGGCGTCTGGACCGATGGGCCGAACTGGCGTCTCGGGCACTGGCTGACCGGCCGGCTTGGCGCGGTATCGCTGGCCGCCCTCGTGCGTCATCTTTGTCTGCGGGCCGGCATGCCGGAAGCCCGCATCGACGTCTCCGGCCTCAGGGGCGCGGTCGAGGGCTACGTCATCACCGCGCTGGAGAGCCCGCGGTCCTCGATCACCACCCTGTCGCGGCACTTCGGCTTCGACGCCGTCGAGACCGAGGGCGTGATCCGCTTCATCATGCGCGGCCGGGCGTCCGTTGCCACGGTCGCGCCCGACGATCTGGTCGCGGCGGGCGCGGCTGACGGCGAGGTCCTCGAGCTGATCCGCGCGCAGGAGACCGAGCTGCCGCAGGCGTTGAAGTGGCAGTCGGCCCGCGCCGACGAGGAGTACGACGCCGCCCTCGTAGAGGCGCGGCGCATCACCGTGGACGCCGCACGGATCGCCTCGGAGACCTTCCCGATGGCGGTGCCGCCCGAGGAGGCCGAGCGCCGCTGTCGCCGCGCGCTGATGGAGGCCTGGGTCGGCCGTGAGACCGCCAGCTTCCGCCTGCCGCCGTCACGGCTGGCGCTCGATCCGGCCGACGTGGTGATGCTCGCCCATGACAGCCGCGAGCTGGAGTTCCGGCTTGTCTCGGTCTCCGACGCCGAGGCGCGCGGCGTCGAGGCGGTGCGGCAGGACCGCGCCGTCTACGACCTGCCGCCCGGCGAGCCACGGCCGACGTCGCTGGCCCGCGCCGTGGTGTTCGGCGCTCCGGAGGTCGCGCTCCTGGACCTGCCGCAATTGCGCGAGGATCAGCCGGCGCATCGTCCGCTGATCGCAGCCCAGGCCCGTCCCTGGCCAGGGGAGATGGCGGTCTGGCGCAGCCTCGGGGAGGACGGCTTCGAGCTGCTCACCACGATCAGTGGACGCGCCCGGATGGGCGTGCTGGTCAGCGACTTCCATGCCGGCCCCACCTCACGCTTCGACCTCGGCAACGCGCTCATCGTCGATCTCGTCTCTGGCACCTTGGGGAGCGTGACCGACCTCGCGCTGTTCGCTGGGGCTAACGCGGTGGCGGTGGAGAGCGCGCCGGGCGTCTGGGAGCTGCTGCAGGCGGCCAATGCCGAACTCCTTGCCCCGGGGCGCTACCGGCTCACCCGTCTGCTGCGCGGACAGCGGGGCACCGAGGGCGCGATCGCGAACCCGGCGCCCGCGGGATCGCGGGTCGTGGTGCTCGACGAGGCGCTGGCCGCGCTGCCCATCGCCGAAGCCGATCTCGGCCTGCCCGCGACCTGGCGCATCGGACCGGCGGCGCTGCCCTTTACCGACGAGACCTATGTCGCCGCCAGCTTCACACCCGAGGGCGCGGGCCTGCGGCCGTTCTCGGTGGTCCATGTCGAGCAGCCGTGGCGCAAGGCGCGCGGCCCCGGCGATCTGGCCATCCGCTGGACCCGGCGATCACGGGCGCTCGTGGCCGACAGCTGGACCGGGTCCGAGGTGCCCCTGGCCGAGGTAGCTCAGGCCTACGAGGTCGAGATTCTAGATGGCGGCGCCGTCCTGCGCACGCTCACCACCACCACGACCAGCGCCACCTACCCCGCCGCCCAGCAAATTGCCGACAGGGGCGGGCTGCTCGGGCCGGGCGACAGCCTCGCCATCCACATCTTCCAGCTCTCCGCCCGCGTCGGGCGGGGTAGCCCGAAGACCGTCACGCTCACCTTCTGAAGGCGACCATGTCCGACACCAGCACCCATCTCCTGCTGCCCTACCTTCTGGCGAGCCAGGCGCAGAAGCACGTCACCCACAACGAGGCGCTGCGGCTGCTCGACGCCATGGTCCAGCTCGCCGTGCTCGACCGGACCCGCACCGCGCCGCCGGGATCGCCTGCCGACGGCGACAGGCACATCGTGGCGTCGGGCGCGACCGGCCTCTGGGCCGGGTGGGACTTCAACATCGCCTATTGGGTCGACGGCGCGTGGACCCGGCTCGTGCCGCGGCCGGGCTGGCTGGCGTGGATCGCGGCGGAGGCGGCCTTCGTCGGCTGGACCGGCTGCGCAT
>JANOEW010000404.1:0-3282 GCA_031413475.1 Amaricoccus sp. | reverse complement strand
ACCTCCGCTCGACCCTGGAAACCGCCCGACGACGCGCCATCCCGCCCCTCCACGCCATCGCCCTTACCCTCAAAGGCAACCCGCTGCCCCTCCAGTCCGCCTGATCGGGGGTGAGCAGTTACGCGCGGACACTGCGGGATCGGCGCCGACGGAGCTTTTGAAGCGGTTTCTCAGAGCGGCATGCAGGTGGCCAGCGCGCCGCGGATGGCGCGGGTCGAGCCCTTCAGCGACAGCACGCCCTGCTCGGTCCCGTCCAGCGCGATTCGTGCCGAACCGTCGCGCCCGGACAGCAGTCCGGCCAGCGGACGGTCGGCCAGTTCAATCACCAACGCACCGCCGGCCTGCGCCTCGCGCCGCGCCGTGCTGGAGACGCTGCTGGCGGCAAAGGCGAACGTGACCTCGGCGGTCTCGGCCGCCGAGGGTTCACGCAACGACGCTGCCAGCCAGGGCTGGCCGGCAAGGCAAAAGACCGCGACGCTCGCAACCGCGCCGGGAGCGTCGCTGACCGCGACCGGCGTCGAGCCTGGCACCTCGCGCAGGGTCCAGCCCTCGGATCCGGGGGCTGCGAGCGCTTCGGCTGGCGCCGTGGCCGGCGTCGCCTCCGCCGTCGGGGCGGCCGCCGGGGCCACATCGTCAGCGTCCGCAGCGGCCTCCGGCGGCGCGACGGGCGCGCCCGCGAAGACCAGCCGCTCGCGGCAGGGCTCCACGCCGGGCGCATCGCAGGCACCGCCGTGGCGTTCGACCACCACGGCGACCTCCGCGCCTTCGGCGTCGATCGACCAGCCTTGGGCGTAGTCGGCCCATTCGCGGGTCGGTCCGGCCGGGCCTGCTATCCAGATTGAGACCGGGCACCCGGCCGAGCCGCAGAAGGCCGACCAGGCGTTGGCGCACTCGACCCCCGCGAGATCGACGATGTAGTCGAGCGCGCCGTCGCCGGTCAGGTCCACCGGCGTAGCGAACGCCGGACCGACTCGGGGCGTTCCGCCCAGGCCCACGCATGCGGCAGACTGCTCGGCGGCAAAGGCGGCGAGCGGCGGAGGCAGGTCCTGGGCCGCGGCGGGAAAAGCGCAAGCGAGCGCGGCGGCGAGGAGCGGGGCGGGTCGGCGCAAAGCAAGTCCTTTCAGCTGTTCTGGGAGATCTGGAACCAGGCGACCGCGAGCGCAAACAGCAGGCCGACCAGGACGGCCGCCGCGATCTTGATCGCAGAATAGGGGCGCTCGCCCTCGACCGTGCCGGTGCGGCCGTTGACGACGAAGCGGTAGGACTTGCCGCGGTAGCGGAAGGCGGCGAGCCAGACCGGCAGCAGCACGTGCTTGAAGGTCAGGCGCCCGACCCGGGTATCCAGCCGCGTGATGCGCTGCTGCTCGCCGCCGATGTCGGCGCGCACGTCGCCCTCGATCACCGCGTTCATCGCCGCCTTGGCTTCGGCATAGCCGTCCTCGACGCCGACCGTATAGCCCTCGGCGCGAAAGCCCGCCAGGAACCGCGGGTCGTAGGGCGCCAGCGCGCTGAGGTCCCAGGGGCCGATCGCGTCGGTGTAGCGCTTAGGCAGGCTCTTCGATCCGAGCACCAGCACGTCGTCGAAGGCGCGCGCGACCTGACCGCGAGCGGGGCGCCAGTCGACGCGGGCGACCTGCTGCGGCTGCATCTGCCGCCGCCCGTTCACGACCACCGAAACATGGCGGGTCTCGTAGCGCACGTCGCCGCGGCTTCCGGCATACTCGGTCTCGGTCTGGGCGTCGTAGGTCCAGTAGGGAACATAGATGCCGGCGAGCGCGCGGTCGGCGCGGGCGAACTGCGCGATGTCGGATGGCGCGAACCACAGCCGGCCGAGCCAGCGGTTCATCGCGGCCCGCGCCTCCGCCTCGGAGAGCAGGAACGGCAGCTGCGCCTGGGGCTTGATCTGGCGGTGAAGGCCGGTGTCGGAGACGATCGGCGACGCACAGAACGGGCATTCCTTGGCGTGGACCGCCGCATCGTATTCGATCTCGGCGCCGCAGCTCGGACAGCGCGCCAACCGGGCCTCCTCCAGCGCCGAGGCGGGCAGCGACGCTTCGCCGACCGCACGCAGGTCGAGCTCGGGCAACGGGCGCGGCGCGGCCGGCAGCGGTTCGGCATGGCCGCAATGCGCGCAAACCAACCCCTGAGCCGCCGGATCGAAGCGCAGGTCCGAACCGCAGGCCGGACAGGGGAATCGGTGTTGCGCCATGGCGACGGCGTCCGCCGCCGGGTCGGCCTGCACGGCGGCGGCTCCTCAGCCCGCGGGCGGCGGCGGGGGCGCGCTGAACAGCTCGGCGAGCTCGCTCACGTCGCGCCCGCGTCGCCAGTCGGGACCACCCGGCGTCCAGAGATAGGTGTCCGGCGTGATCTCGCCCGTCGAGGCCTTGAGCGCGAGTTCGACCTGGCTGAACGGGCCCTTGGCCGCGCCGTCCTCGGCGACGTGCCAGACCCTGGCCGAGACCGGTGGCGGCGGCGGCGGCGCGGCCGGCGCGGCCGCGGCGGGGGCCTGGCCCCAGGGGCCGCTGCGGGCCATGCGTTCGGCCATCGCCATGCCGAGGCCCGCCCCGAGCCCGGCCCCGATGCCGCCGTCTCCCCCCGGATTGCCGGCGGCCCGGGTCAGCGCCTCGGCGGCGCTGAACTCGGTGTATTTAGTCAGGTCGCCGACCATACCGCTGGCGGTACGCTTGTCGAGCGCCGCCTCGACCTCGGCGGGCAGCGAGACGTTTTCGATCATGAAGCCCGGCAGCTCCAGCCCGTAGTCCGCGACCATCGGCGCGATGCGGTCGTGCACGATCTTGGCCAGCTCGATGGTGTTGCCCGCCATGTCGAGCACCGGGATGCCGGACGTGGCGATGATCTGGCTGAAGTGGGTGACGATGATGTTGCGGATCTGGAACTCGATCTCTTGGGTGGTGAACTCGCCATCGGTGCCGACGATCTCGGCGAGAAACTTCGCCGGGTCCGCCACTCGCATGGTGTAGGAACCGAACGCGCGCAGCCGAACCAAGCCGAACTCCGGATCGCGGCACAGGATCGGGTTCTTCGTGCCCCATTTCAGGTCGGTGAAGCGCCGGGTGTTGACGAAGTAGATCTCGGACTTGAACGGCGACTGGAAGCCGTGGTCCCAGTGCTGCAGCGTGGTCATCACCGGCATGTTGTTGGTCTCGAGCATGTAGAGACCCGGGCCGAACGTGTCGGCGACCTGACCCTCGTGCACGAACACCGCCGCCTGGCTCTCGCGCACCGTCAGCTTGGCGCCGTATTTGATCGCGTGCCCCTGAC
>JANOEW010000403.1:0-3708 GCA_031413475.1 Amaricoccus sp. | reverse complement strand
CGGCCGAGGGCCCGGTCGGGCGCAAGCTCGACTTCCTCACCCAGGAGTTCAACCGCGAAGCCAATACGCTCTGCTCCAAGGCGCAGTCAACCGAGCTGACCGCGATCGGCCTCGAGATGAAGGTGGTCGTCGACCAGCTTCGCGAGCAGGTGCAGAATGTCGAGTGAGGCCGGGCTGCGGCGCGGCCTCCTGATCATCCTGTCCTCGCCGTCGGGGGCCGGCAAGTCCACGCTGTCGCGCCGGCTGCTCGAAGCCGACCCGGAGGTGCGCTTTTCGGTGTCGGCGACCACGCGCCCGCCGCGGCCCGGCGAGCAGGAGGGTCGCGAATACTTCTTCCGCTCGCGCCGCGAGTTCGAGGCCATGGCGGCCGACGGCGAGTTGCTCGAGCACGCCGAGGTGTTCGGCCACCGCTATGGCACCCCGCGCGCGCCGGTCGAGGCGGCGATCGCCGCGGGCCGCGACGTGCTGTTCGACGTGGACTGGCAGGGCGGCCAGCAGATCCGCAACTCGTCGCTGCGCGACGCGGTGGTCACGATCTTCATCCTGCCGCCCTCGATCGCGGCGCTCGAGGCGCGCCTGCGCGCCCGCGGCCAGGACAGCGCCCAGGTCGTCGCGCAGCGCATGGCCAAGTCACGCGACGAGATCAGCCACTGGGCGGAATACGACTACGTCCTCGTCAACCAGAGCCTGCGGACCTGCGAGTCCGAACTGTGCGCCATCATTCGCGCCGAGCGGCTGAAGCGCGACCGCCAGCCCGGGCTGATGAGCTTCGTCACCCGGCTCAACCACGAATTCGAGGAGCGACAGCCATGAGCCTCTACGATCTCGACGGCCACGCGCCGCAGCTGCCCGCCGACGGCGAGGTCTACGTCGCGCCGGGCGCGCGCCTGATCGGTCACGTGGTCCTGCGGACCGGCGCCTCGGTCTGGTTCAACGCGGTGCTGCGCGGCGACACCGAGCCGATCGAGGTCGGGATCGGTTCGAACGTGCAGGACGGCTGCGTGCTGCACACCGACCTGGGCCTGCCGCTGACCATCGGCGCTCACTGCACCATCGGCCACGCCGCGATCGTGCACGGCTGCATCATCGGCCAGGGCAGCCTGGTCGGCATGGGCGCGACGATCCTGAACGGAGCGCGCATCGGCGCGCACGTGCTGGTGGGCGCGGGTTCGCTCGTCACCGAGGGCAAGGCGATCCCCGACGGCGTGCTGGTCATGGGTCGGCCGGCCAAGGTCGCCCGCGCGTTGTCGGTAGAGGAGATCGAGGGCCTGCGTCGGTCGGCGGCGGGCTACCGGCTGAATGCGGCGCGCTTCCGCGCCGGCCTCACGCCGTCGCCAGCGCCGTCGCCGTCATGCTGATCCGCGCGCGGGTCTCGCCGAACTCTGACGACAGCCGGCGATCGGTCGCGGCGAGCGCCTGCGCCAACAGCGCGAACTGCACCCCGTCCGCGCGCACCTCTGCCGTCGACGCGCGGCCGGCGGCGAGCGCCCACAGCTCGGCGGGCGGCGCCACGCGACGGCCCTCGACCACGAGCGCGATCTCGTCGCCCGAGACCGCGACGTGCGCGGCCCCGCCCATCGGCAGGCTTTTCTCCAGGCAGAGGATCGCGAGATAGATCAGCTTCGCCGTCGCGCGCGGCAGGTCGGGGGCTTCGGCCTCCCAGCCGATGCTGAAGCGCCCCTGGAACATCGCGTCGGTCACCGCCCGCGCCTCGTCGACTGGCAGGCGGCCCTGTTCGTCGGTCGGCCCGAAGGCGAGGCGGTAGAACCGCAGCTTCGCCAGCGCCGAACCGAGGCTGCCGGCGACCAGATCGAGTTCGGCCGAGGCGGCGGGCTGGGCCAGTTGCATCAGCTCGAGCCCGTTGCCGATCGCCCCGATCGGGCTTATCAGATCGTGGCACAGCCGCGCCGAGACCAGCGCGCTGAGGTCGGGCCGTTCCGGCGGGGGCGTGCTCACGGCCGCGCCGCACGAAAGGCCCGCATGATCACGTTTCTGGAACCCGGCAACCTCGTCCGGCATCCCGACCGCCCCGACTGGGGCCTCGGCCAGGTGCAGTCGGTGATCGGCGCCCGTATCACCGTGAACTTCGAGCACGCCGGAAAGGTGGTCATCGAGGGATCGCGCATCATGCTCCTGCGGGAATTCGGGCCGCCCGACGCTCGACTCTAGCAAGTCCCACAGACCGCTTAAAGCGGCGTAAACGCAACGCTCGGCGTTTGCCTCCGCCCCGCGGCTTGGCTAAAGGGGGCGCGATGCGGATCGATCTCAACGGCTACAGGGTCAGGCTCGCCGAAACCGAGGCCGAGCGGCTCGGCGCCCAGCGGCTGCGCTACCGCGTCTTCGTCGAGGAGATGGGGGCGACCGCCACGCCCGAGGAACACGCGGCGCGGCGGGAATGGGACGCATTCGACCCCTATTTCGACCATCTGATCCTCACCGCCACCGCCCCGGTCGCCGACCCGCTCGACCGGGTCGTCGGGGTCTACCGGCTGATGCGCCGCGACGCCGCCCGCGCCGGCCGCGGCTTCTACGGCGCCGCGGAATACGACCTCGGGCCAATCGAGGGCTCGGCGCGCGACAGCGTCGAGCTGGGCCGATCCTGCGTCGCCGCCGCGCACCGCGGCGGCCCGGCGATGCATCTGCTGTGGAACGGCCTCGCCGGCTACGTGCTCGACCGCGACATCGAAATTCTGTTCGGCGCGGCGAGCTTTCCCGGCATCGACCCCGAACCGATCGCCGAGGCGCTCAGCTTCCTGCACCACCGCCACCTCGCGCCGCCCGAACTGCGGGTGCGCGCCCGCCCCGAGCGCCGCCTCGCCATGGACCGGCTGCCGCCCGAGGCGGTGGACCCGGCCCGCGCGCTCCGGGCGATCCCCTCGCTGATCAAGGCCTACCTGCGGCTCGGCGGCGTGGTCGGCGACGGGGCCAGCCTGGACCGCGCCTTCAACACCATCGACGTCTGCGTGCTGATGGACACGGCGCGGATGAAGGCGCAGCACCGCGCCTTCTACGCCCGCAACCGGAGCCTCGCCGGGTGAGCTGGACCGGCGCGGCGCCGCCCGACCTGCCGCCGCTCGGACCCGCCGCCCGGCTGCGCCTCGGCGTGCGGGCCCCGCTGGCCGCGGTCTGGCTCGCAGCCATGTTCACGCTGTTTCTCGCCTGCCGCGGCCTCGACCTGCTGGCGCGCGCGATCGCGCTGCGACCCTTGCCGGCGCTGGCGCCCTGGATCGTGCACGCCTGGGCGCGCGGCGCGCTGGTCCTGCTCGGGCTGCGCTTCACCCGCCGCGGCGCGCCGATGCACCGTCCCGGCGCGATGGTCGCGAACCACGCGAGCTGGCTCGACATCGTCGTGCTGCAACGGGCCGCGCGGGTGTTCTTCGTCTCGAAGTCCGAGGTGGCCGGCTGGCCGGTCATCGGCCAGATCGGCCGGGCGATCGGCACGATGTTCATCGAGCGCCGCCCGGTCGAGGCTCGCCGCCAGACCGAAGCGCTGCACCGCAGGCTCGCGCGCGGCGACCGCCTCTGCATCTTTCCCGAAGGCACCTCCACCGACGGCCGCCGGGTCCTGCCGTTCAAGTCCGCGCTGTTCGGCGTGTTCTTCGCGCCCGACCTGTACGAAACGCTGTGGGTCCAGCCGGTCAGCCTCGTCTACCGCGCCCCGGCCGGCCTGCCGCCAGACGTCTACGGCTGGTGGGGCGACATGGACTT
>JANOEW010000402.1:0-8601 GCA_031413475.1 Amaricoccus sp. | reverse complement strand
GCCCCAGCCGCCGACCCAGCCGCGATTGCGGTCGAGAAACCCAACCCCTTCGAGGTTGGCGTTGCGTTGGCGATCGTTGATCGGGATTCGTCGCCACGTCCGGCCGCCGTCGTCGCTGCGCCGCGTGCTGGACGACGCCATGCTCGAGAGCCTCGAGGAACTGCTCATCGCCGCCGACATGGGCGTCGACACCTCGCTCAAGCTCGCCGCGCGCATGGCCGAGGGTCGGTTCGGCCGCCGGCTCGGCGCGCGCGAGATCAAAGCGGCGCTCGCCGCCGAGATCACGGCGGTGCTCGAACCGGTGGCCCGGCCGATGCCGATCTACCAAAAGCGGCCGCAGGTGGTGCTGGTGGTCGGCGTCAACGGCTCGGGCAAGACCACCACGATCGGCAAGCTGGCGAGCCAGTTCCGCGCCGCCGGCAAAATGGTGGTGATCGCCGCCGGCGACACCTTCCGCGCGGCTGCGGTCGAACAGCTGCAGATCTGGGGCGAGCGCGCCGGCGTGCCGGTGATGACCGCGCCCCAGGGCTCGGACCCCGCCAGCCTCGCCTTCGACGCCATGGCCCGCGCCGAGGCCGAGGGCGCGGACCTGCTGCTGATCGACACCGCCGGGCGGCTGCAGAACCGCGAGGATCTGATGGCCGAGCTGGCGAAGATCGTGCGGGTGATCCGCAAGCGCGACCCGGACGCGCCGCACAACACCCTTCTGGTGCTCGACGCCACCACCGGGCAGAACGCGCTGATTCAGGTCGAGATCTTCCAGAAGATCGCCGACGTCACCGGCCTGGTGATGACCAAGCTTGACGGCACCGCCAAGGGCGGCGTGCTGGTCGCTCTCGCCGACCGCTTCGGCCTGCCGATCCACGCGATCGGGGTGGGCGAGGCGATCGACGACCTCGCGCCGTTCGACCCCGAGGAGTTCGCCGCGGCGCTGACCGGCCTCGCGGATTGACCGGCTGGCCGACCGTCCTCTCGAACTCGCCGGTTGGCGCCTCGGGCGCGATTGTCGTGGAATTCGGCCGAAACCCTGCCTAAGTGACGTCATGGCCGCTCGACGCATCCACCCGCTCCTGAAGCTCGCCCTGGAGGTCGGGCCGATCGCGATCTTCTTCCTGGCCTATCGCATGGCGCCGGTCGCCGAGGGTCTCGGGACCGCAGAACGGCAGCTCGAGCAGATTCTGTTCGCTACCGCCGTCTTCGTGCCGGCGATCCTCGCCACGCTCGCGCTCAGCTATGCACTCACCCGCAAGTTGCCGAAGATGGCGGTGATCACCGCCGTCGTCGTCACCGTCTTCGGCGGCCTGACGCTGATCCTGCGCGACGACACGTTCGTGAAGATGAAGCCGACCATCCTCTACACGCTCTTCGCCGGCATCCTCGGCTGGGGGCTGCTGCGCGGGCAGAGCTACCTGAAGTACCTGATGGACGAGCTGATCCCGATGCAGGACGAGGGCTGGCTGAAGTTCACCAGGCGCTTCGTCGTTTTCTACCTTTTTCTCGCGGTCCTGAACGAGGTGGTCTGGCGCGGCTGGGGCACCGACGTCTGGGTCAACTTCCGCACGTTCGTGCTGCCGCTCGCGAACTTTGGCTTTATCATGGCCCAGGTCCCGCTTTTCACCCGTTACGCCGAGCCGGCCGGCGGCGGTGACGCTTGAACCGGCCGGCGGCGCCCGCGTATTCTCCGCGCGCCGCCAGGGGGTTCCGATGACCGGTCTCGCCCGCACGCCGCTTCACGCGCTGCACGTCTCGCTCGGCGCGAAGTCCGGTCCGTTCGCCGGCTACGACATGCCGATCCAGTTCCCGGCGGGGGTGCTGAAGGAGCATCTGCACGTGCGGGCGGCGGCGGGGCTGTTCGACGTCAGCCACATGGGGCAGGTCGTGGTGCGGCCGCGCTCGGGCGCGCTCGGCGACGCGGCGGCGGCGCTGGAGCGGCTGATGCCGATGGACGTCGCGGGGCTGAAGCCGGGGCGGCAGCGCTATGGGCTGTTCACCAACGAAGGCGGCGGCGTGCTCGACGACCTGATGTTCGCCAACCGGGGCGACCATTTTCTGCTGGTGGTCAACGCCGCGCGCAGGGCCGAGGACATCGCGTTGCTTGAGGCGGGGCTCGCGGGGGTCTGCGCGGTCGAGCCGCTGGAGCGGGGGCTGATCGCGCTGCAGGGCCCGAAGGCGGAGGCGGTGCTGGCGCGGCTCGCCCCCGACGTCGCGCTCATGCGCTTCATGGACGTGCGTGCGGTCGAGATCGACGGGATCGCGGCGATCGTGTCGCGGTCGGGCTATACCGGCGAGGACGGGTTCGAGATCTCGGTTCCATCGGAGCGGACCGTCGATCTGGCCGAGCGGCTGCTCGCCGATCCGGACGTGCTGCCGATCGGGCTCGGGGCGCGGGATTCGCTGCGGCTCGAGGCCGGGCTGTGCCTGCTCGGCGCGGACATCGACACGACCACCACCCCGGTCGAGGCGGCGCTGGAATGGGCGATCCAGCCGGCGCGGCGGCGCGGCGGGGCGCGCGCGGGCGGCTTTCCCGGGGCGGCGGCGATCCTCGGTCAGATCGAGGCGGGCGCGGCGCGGCGGCGGGTCATGCTGCTGCCGGAGGGCCGCGCGCCGATGCGCGAGGGGGTCGAGCTGTTCGCCGACGAGGGCGGCGATCCGGTCGGGCGGGTGACCTCCGGCGGGTTCGGGCCGTCGCTCGGCGCGCCGGTGGCGATGGGCTACGTGCCGGCGGCGCTCGCGGCGCCGCGGACCGGGCTGCTCGGCCGGTTGCGCGGGCAAATGCAGCCTGTAATGGTGGCGCCGACGCCGCTGATCGCGCCGGGCTACAAGCGCGCCTGAGAGACGGGAGACCGCGATGCTGAGATTCACCGAGGAGCACGAATGGCTCAAGCTTGACGGCGAGGAGGTGATCGTCGGCATCACCGAGCACGCGGCCGAGCAGCTCGGCGACCTGGTGTTCGTCGAGCTGCCCGCCGAGGGCAAGATGGTGGTCAAGGGCGAGGAGATCGTCACCATCGAGAGCGTCAAGGCGGCGTCCGACATCGCGGCCCCGCTCGACGGGCAGATCACCGAGGTGAATCCGGCGATCGTGGAGACCCCGGCGCTGGTCAACGAAGACCCGATGGAAAACGGCTGGTTCTTCAAGATGACGCTGGCCGACCCGTCAGAGCTGGACGACTTGATGGATGAAGAGGCGTACCGGGCGTACATCGCCTGAGAGGCGTGCCCGCGCACGGATTGTGCACGCGTGCGCAGAGGGCTATGTAGTTGATCTAAAATCGCTATTTAGAACGCGTTAAGTTTGGCGAAATGGTTGTTAAACGGCGGTTCCGGGGACCGAATCGGGTCTCCGGAAACGCTTGGCGCCAAGAGTCGCCAATAGCGAGGTGGTTCAACTGGCGGGGCAAGGCTGCCACAAAGCCCAGGCAATCGGTCCCAACGCCTGAGAAGGCCTTGGGTCGTAGCCTCGTCACGTGGTCAACCCCATTGAGACACCACGCTCGTGGTGCAACGGCTCTGCTTCTGCTAAAATGCTGCGGCAGCGGGGGGTTCGGCATGCCGATTTCTGACTTGGGAGATCAGAGCTGGTTCTTGGATGGCTGGCGGACCTATCGCAAGTTTCTCGACCTCAACTACATGTTTCATCGCGAAGTCTATGGGTGTCTGCGCGGCGTGCTCCTTACAGAGGCGCAGCCCGGCTTCCGTTTTCTCGACGTGGCGTGCGGTGATGCGGCAGCTAGCATCACCGCGCTGGTTGGCAGCGACATCGGGAGTTATACCGGCATCGACATCTCGCGTCCGGCGCTCAATCTCGCCAAGTCCGAACTCGCGGTTCTCACCTGTCCGGTTGCGCTGATCGAACAGGATTTTGTCATCGCACTCGCCGCTTGGAGCGAGCAGGTGGACGTCGTCTGGATCGGGCAGTCGCTGCATCACCTCTCGCCAGAGGATAAGCAGGCAGTGGCGCGCGACGTGCGGCGCATACTTACTCCTGGCGGACTGTTCCTGATCTGGGAGCCGACCACGCTGCCCGGCGAGGACCGCATCGGCTGGGTTGATCGCGTTGCGGAACGCGGCCGCGCGTACTGGCCGGAGTTCGACGACGAGGAGCGGGAAACCGTGGTCGCGCACTGCCGCGCCTCGGACTATCCCGAGTCGGCGGTCTGGTGGTTGTCGCTTGGCGAGGCCGCCGGCTTTGCGGCGTCACGGAGTCTTATCGAGGCACCACCGGCGCTCGGTCGGGTCTACAGCTTCTCAGCCTGACGGAACGACCCGGGGGCCGACCCTTCGACGTGCGGAGCCATCGCCGCGACGACCGCGGCTGTCGCCGGAGTCGGGTGGTCGAAGGACCGGGCAAGGGCAAGGATCCGTCCGGAGAGCCACGGCATCTCAAGAGGCCGGCCGGACTCGAGGTCGACTAGCATCGACGATTTGGTCGATCCGGCCATACTTCGGAAGAACGCGACGATGGCTTCAGTCTCGTCCGTGCCGGAGCCCTTCCCTGCGGCCGCCGCCACGCCCAGGCTCTCGGCCACAAGGAGGCGGAGGAAGGCGACTGACTCCGGGTGAGCGAAAATCACGCCTATCGGACTTCGGGTCAGGCAGGTCGCGCCCGAGAATGCCACCAGCCTTACGAACTTTTCCCAAAGCACGCGCTCGATGTCCGCGGTCGCCTTTGCCTCGAGCCCGGTGGCCCGCAGGCACGCCTTCACAAAGGCGGCGATGGCCGGATCTCCGGCAAGGCCGTCGACGATCACGCCGTGCGCCCCGCCGGGCGCATGGATCACGCCGGGCTCGCGTATGTGCGCGCTAAGGTAAGTGCAGCCCGCAGCGATCCGAGTCGCATCAATGTGCCGGCCGATCATCTTCTTGCTGTCGATGCCGTTCTGGAGGGTGACGACTCGCGTATGCCCACCAATCAGGGGAGCGAGACCGCGCGCGGCGGCGTCGGTTCCACCGAGCTTCACGGTGAATAGCACGACATCGACCGGCCCGATTTCGGCCGGATCATCGGTCGCCATGATCTCGGGCAGCGTCACGTCGCCGAGCGGGCATTCAATCCGAAGGCCGGTGCGTCGAAGTGCTTCGAGGTGGCGGCCCCGGGCGATCAAGCATGCAGTCTCGCCCGCTTGGGCGAGGCGGCCGCCGATGTACCCACCTATGCCCCCTGCGCCTACGATGGCGATTCGCATGTCATTGCCAATCGATCTCCGCAGTAATGCATTTGCCACAAACGACCCGGGTCAGTCCATAGAGCACCTGCCGACGATGGAACAGAGCGCGTTGATTTCGCCCCCAACCTCGGCTCGCTTGATGGACTTACGGTTCGTGGTGGGGCAGCGACCGTTTTGGATCGAGAGCGGCCAATGCGGAGAGAGATATTTGAACCGAGCAGCTGCGTGACGCGCGAAACGGCAGGATTAGGCGGCGGGGCGCCCGACTGCCGGGCCTTGCCGCTCCCCTCCCTACCGGCCCATATTGCCGGTTCCCCGTCCCGTGAATTGGAACCGCCATGACCTTCGAGGAATCCGAGTATCATCCCTACGACTTCGCCAACCGGCGGCACATCGGGCCGAGCCCGGCGGAGATCGCGGAGATGCTCAAGGCGGTCGGCGCGGCGAGCCTCGACGCGCTGATCGACGAGACCGTGCCCGCGGACATCCGGCAGGCCGCGCCGCTGGAGTGGGAGCCGGCGCTGAGCGAACAGGCGGCGCTGCACCGGCTGCGGCAGGTGGCGGGGCGGAACAAGGTGCTGACCAGCTTGATCGGGCAGGGCTACTACGGCACGGTCACGCCGCCGGTGATCCAGCGCAACATCTTCGAGAACCCGGCCTGGTACACGGCCTATACGCCGTATCAGCCCGAGATCAGCCAGGGGCGGCTGGAGGCGCTCTTGAACTTCCAGACCATGGTCTGCGACCTGACCGGCCTCGACGTGGCGAACGCGAGCCTCTTAGACGAGGCGACGGCGGCGGCCGAGGCGATGGCGCTGTGCCAGCGGGCGGCGAAGTCGAAGGCGACGGCGTTCTTCGTCGACCGCGACTGCCACCCGCAGACGGTGGAGGTGATCCAGACGCGGGCGGCGCCGCTGGGCTGGACCGTGGTGGTGGGGGATCCGTTCGTGGACCTCGATCCGGGGGCGGTGTTCGGGGCGATCTTCCAGTACCCGGGCACCCACGGGCATTGCCATGACTTCGCCGGGCCGATCGCGGCGCTGCACGGGGCGGGGGCGCTGGCCTGCGTGGCGGCGGACCCCCTGGCGCTGACGCTGCTGAAGCCGCCGGGCGAGATGGGGGCGGACATCGCGGTGGGGTCGACCCAGCGCTTTGGGGTGCCGATGGGATTCGGCGGGCCGCATGCGGCGTACATGGCGGTGCGGGACGCGCTGAAGCGGTCGATGCCGGGGCGGATCGTGGGGGTGTCGATCGACGCGCGGGGAAACCGGGCGTATCGGTTGAGTTTGCAGACGCGCGAGCAGCACATCCGGCGCGAGAAGGCGACGTCGAACGTCTGCACGGCGCAGGCGCTGCTCGCGGTGATGGCGTCGATGTACGCGGTGTTCCACGGGCCCGAAGGGCTGAAGGCCATCGCCCAGCGCATCCACCGCAAGACGGTGCGGCTGGCCAAGGGGCTGGAGAGCCTGGGGTTCGCGGTGGAGCCGAAGGCGTTCTTCGACACGATCACGGTGGAGGTGGGCGCGCTGCAGGGGGTGATCCTCAAGGCCGCGGCGGCCGAGGGCATCAACCTGCGCAAGGTCGGCGAGACCCGGATCGGGATCGCCCTCGACGAGCGGACGCGGCGCGAGCACACGCAGGCGGTGTGGCGCGCGTTCGGCGGCGACATGCTCGACCGCGACCTCGACCACGAGTACCGGCTGCCCGAGGGCTTGATTCGGCGGTCCGCGTATCTCACGCATCCGATCTTCCACATGAACCGGGCCGAGGCGGAGATGACGCGCTACATGCGCCGGCTCGCCGACCGGGATCTGGCGCTCGACCGGGCGATGATCCCGCTCGGATCCTGCACGATGAAGCTCAACGCCACCGCTGAGATGATGGCGGTGAGCTGGCCGGAGTTCGCGGACATCCATCCGTTTGCACCGGCGGAGCAGACGAAGGGATACGCGGAGCTAATCGCGGATCTTGACGCGAAGCTGTGCGCGATCACCGGCTACGACGCGATCTCGATGCAGCCGAACTCGGGGGCGCAGGGGGAATATGCGGGGCTATTGACGATCCGGGCGTATCACGCGAGCCGGGGCGAGGCGGGGCGGGACGTGTGCCTGATCCCGACCTCGGCGCACGGGACGAACCCCGCGAGCGCGCAGATGGCGGGGATGAAGGTCGTGGTGGTCGCGGTCGCCGCGAACGGCGACGTGGACGTGGCCGACTTTCGCGCGAAGGCGGCGGCGGCGGGCGACCGGCTGGCGGCGTGCATGATCACCTATCCGTCGACGCACGGGGTGTTCGAGACGACGGTGCGGGAGATCTGTGCGATCACCCATGAGTTCGGCGGGCAGGTCTATCTCGACGGGGCGAACATGAACGCGCTGGTGGGGCTGGCGCGGCCGGGGGACTTCGGGGCGGACGTGAGCCACCTGAACCTGCACAAGACCTTCTGCATCCCGCACGGCGGCGGCGGGCCGGGGATGGGGCCGATCGGGGTGAAGGCGCATCTCGCGCCGTTCCTGCCGGGCGCGCCGGGGGGCGCTGGGCGGGTGTCGGCCGCGACGTTCGGCTCGCCGTCGCTGCTGCCGATCTCCTGGGCGTATTGCCTGATGATGGGCGGCGCGGGGCTGACGCAGGCGACGAAGGTGGCGATCCTGAGCGCGAACTACATCGCGGCGCGGCTGAAGGGGGCGTATCCGATCCTGTATGCGTCCGTGGCGGGGCGGGTCGCGCACGAGTGCATCGTCGATACGCGGCCGATGAAGGAGCGGGCGGGGGTGTCGGTGGACGACGTGGCCAAGCGGTTGATCGACTGCGGGTTTCACGCGCCGACGATGAGCTGGCCGGTGGCGGGCACGCTGATGATCGAGCCGACCGAGAGCGAGCCGAAGGCGGAGCTCGACCGGTTCATCGCGGCGATGCTGGGGATCGCCGAGGAGGCGCGGGCGATCGAGGAGGGGCGGATGGATGCGGCGAACAATCCCCTGATGCGCAGCCCCCATACGGTGGAGGACCTGGTTGGGGACTGGGACCGGCCCTATTCTCGCGAGGCGGCGTGTTACCCGCCGGGGGCGTTCCGGGTGGGCAAGTACTGGGCCCCGGTCAACCGGGTCGACAACGCCTGGGGCGACCGGAACCTGGTGTGCTCGTGCCCGCCGCTGGAGAGCTACCGGGAGGCGGCGGAGTAGGGGGATTGGGGCCTATTCACTGTGAATATTCAGCAAGTCGCTGATTTTCATAGATAACTGAATCGTTCACGAAGGATGAAGGAGGTACGGCACGGTCGCGTGCCGGGCTGCGGGCGATTGCCGTTGCCGGCGGGCCTGCCTAGAAACGTGCCCATGAACCTCTTCAATCGCAAGACGCTCAACCGATACGTGCAGAGCGGTCCGGCGCCTGCCTACCACCTCGCCATCCTGGAGGCCTGGGCCGATCTCAT
>JANOEW010000401.1:0-2355 GCA_031413475.1 Amaricoccus sp. | reverse complement strand
GTCAGCCCGACCGCCGCCAGCGCCAGCCCGATCACCACGGCGCGGATCGCGCGCCCGAGCCCCCTCACGAGGCGACGTGTCCTGCGCGCGGCCATGCCGGTATCTCGCCGCAATTCCGTCAACGCGCAAGCCGCCAGCGCTTGGCGGCCCAATTCCCCAGGCCGCGCGCCGATCAGCCGCCGAGCGTGGCCGCGATCCGTTCCCATTCCGCCGCAAGCCCGCCGCCGCCGCGCCGGTCGCCGGCGCGGCGGTACCAATAGTCGGCGTTGCCGAGGTCGCCCTCGATCCAGTGCGCCAGCGCATGGACCAGGTCATGCGCCGGGTCGCCCTCGCGCGTCTGGCAGATGGCGTGCGCCCGCTCCCAGTCCGGACCCGGCCGCAGCCCGCCCTTCTTGAGCCACCACAGCGCGGCGAGCGGTGGGGCGAGGTCGGCCGGGGGCTCGGCCGCGCCGAGGCTCGCCGCGGGGATCACGCGCGCGCCGCCTCGGGCGCGTCGCTCAGGGGCTGCGCCAGCCGCGCCAGCATCTCCTTCGGCACGATCTGGAGGAAGCGCGGCAGCGCCTCCTCCCAGGTCCGCAGGATGTCCGCCGCCCGCGGGCTGGCGGTTTCGGCGTGGTGCCGGGCGATCAGCCCGTGCAGCAGCCGCTCCCAATGCGCGGCGCGCACCGGGACGGCGATCACTGTCTCGTCGTTCAAGCGCAGGCCCGCCTCGCCGCCCTCGTCGTAGAGGAACGCCATGCCGCCGGTCATGCCGGCCGCGAAGTTGTCGCCGATCCGCCCCAAGATCACCGCCACGCCCCCGGTCATGTACTCGCAGCCGTTCGAGCCGCAGCCCTCGACGACCACGTCCGCCCCGGAGTTGCGCACGCAGAACCGCTCGCCCGCCCGGCCGTTGGCGAAGAGCGCGCCCGCCGTGGCGCCGTAGAGCACGGTGTTGCCGATGATCGCGTTCTCGTGCGGCGCCAGCGGCGAGCCGAGCGGCGGGCGCACCACGATGGTGGCGCCGCTGAGACCCTTGCCGACGTAGTCGTTCGCCTCGCCCGAGACCTCGATCTTCAGCCCCGGCGCCGCGAAGGCGCCGAGCGACTGGCCGGCCGAGCCGGAGAGCTTGATCGTCAGATGGTCGGGCTGCAGGCCGTTCTTCATGCCGAAGCGCTTGACGATATGCGACGAGACCCGCGTGCCGATCGAGCGCAGGGTGTTCTGCACCGCGTAGCTCAGCTGCATCTTCTCGCCGTCTTTGAAGAACGGGTCGGCGTCCTGGACGATCTGCGCGTCGAGCGTGTCTGGCACCACCTGCCGCGGCCGCCGCCGGTCGTAGGTGACCGGCCCGTTCTCCACCCGGATCAACAGCGGGTTGAGGTCGAGGTCGTCGAGATGCGCCGCGCCGCGGCTGACCTGGGTCAGCAGATCGGACCGCCCGATCACCTCCTCGATCGAGCGCGCCCCGACGCTGGCCAGCACCTCGCGCACCTCCTCGGCGTAGAACGAGATCAGCGTCACCACCTTGTCCGCGGTGCCGGTGAACTTGCCGCGCAGCGCCGGGTCCTGGGTGCAGACCCCGACCGGGCAGGTGTTCGACTGGCACTGGTGCACCATGATGCAGCCCATGGCGATCAGCGCCGCGGTCCCCACCCCGAACTCCTCGGCGCCGAGCATCGCCGCCATGACGATGTCGCGCCCGGTCCGGAGCCCGCCGTCGGTGCGCAGCGTCACCCGCTCACGAAGGTTGTTGATGGTCAGCACCTGATGCGCCTCGCTCAGCCCCATCTCCCAGGGCAGGCCGGCGTATTTGATCGAGGTCACCGGCGAGGCGCCGGTGCCGCCGTTGTGGCCCGAGATCAGGATCACGTCGGCCTTGGCCTTCGCCACCCCCGCCGCGATGGTGCCGACGCCCGACTGGCTGACCAGCTTCACGCAGACCTTCGCCCGCGGGTTGATCTGCTTCAGGTCGTAGATCAGCTGCGCCAGGTCCTCGATCGAATAGATGTCGTGGTGCGGCGGCGGCGAGATCAGGCTGACGCCCGGAGTCGAATGCCGCAGCTTGGCGATCAGCTCGGTCACCTTGATCCCGGGCAGCTGCCCGCCCTCGCCGGGCTTCGCGCCTTGCGCGATCTTGATCTCCAGCTCCTCGCACTGGTTGAGATACTCCGCCGTCACCCCGAACCGCCCGCTCGCCACCTGTTTGATCTTGGCGCTGGCGTTGTCGCCGTTGGGCATCGGCAGGAAATGCGCCGGGTCCTCGCCGCCCTCGCCGCTGTCGGACTTCGCCCCGATCCGGTTCATCGCGATGTTCAGCGTCTTGTGCGCCTCGGGCGACAGCGCACCCAAGGACATCCCCGGTGTCACGAACCG
>JANOEW010000400.1:0-4179 GCA_031413475.1 Amaricoccus sp. | reverse complement strand
CCCTATGTGTCGGTCGAATCGTTCTGGCAGGGGCTGAAATTTCCGCAGGCCGAGCGCGCCCGCATTGCCGCGCTCGATGAAGCCCTGCGCGGCGGCAATCAAGGACGCCGGCGTCTCGAAGGCCGACATCGACGAGGTGGTGCTGGTCGGCGGCATGACGCGTATGCCCAAGGTCATCGAGGAAGTGACCAAGTTCTTCGGCAAGGACCCGAACAAGGGCGTGAATCCCGACGAGGTGGTGGCGCTGGGCGCGGCGATCCAGGCCGGCGTGCTGCAGGGCGACGTCAAGGACGTGGTGCTGCTCGACGTGACGCCGCTGAGCCTCGGCATCGAGACGCTGGGCGGCGTGTTCACCCGGCTGATCGATCGCAACACCACGATCCCGACCAAGAAGGGCCAGATCTTCTCCACCGCCGAGGACAACCAGAACGCGGTGACGATCCGGGTGTTCCAGGGCGAGCGCGAGATGGCGGCGGACAACAAGATCCTCGGCCAGTTCAACCTCGAATCGATCCCGCCGGCGCCGCGCGGCGTGCCGCAGATCGAGGTGACCTTCGACATCGACGCCAACGGCATCGTCGCCGTCAGCGCCAAGGACAAGGGCACCTCGAAGGAGCAGAAGATCACCATCCAGGCCTCGGGGGGCCTTTCCGACGCCGACATCGAGAAGATGGTGCGCGAGGCGGAGGAGAACGCCGAGGCCGACAAGGCGCGGCGCGAGCTCGTCGAGGCGAAGAACCAGGCGGAGAGCCTGATCCACGGCACCGAAAAGTCGGTCAAGGACCACGGCGACAAGGTCGATCCGACCACCGTCGAGGTGATCGAGATGTCGATCAAGACGCTGAAAGAGGCGATGGAGGGCGACAACGCCGAGAAGATCCGCACGCGCGCCCAGGACCTGACCGAAGCGGCGATGAAGCTCGGCGAGGCGATCTACAAGGCGCAGGCCGAGGAGGCCGCGAAGTCGGAGGCCGGGCCGGCGCAGTCGGCCGACGACGACATCGTCGACGCCGATTTCGAGGATCTCGGCGAAGACAACAAGAAGTCCTGATCCGGATGTGCCGGACGGACGGCCCGCCCCGCGACAGGGCGGGCCGTCCTGTTCTTTGAAGGGAACGGCCCCGCATGGCCAAACGCGACTACTACGAGACGCTCGGCGTCGTGCGCGGCGCCTCGGAGGTCGAGATCAAGAAGGCCTTTCGCAAGAAGGCAATGGACCTCCACCCCGATCGCAACCAGGACAATCCCCAGTCCGAGACCCGCTTCAAGGAAGTGAACGAGGCCTACGACGTCCTGAAGGATCCGCAGAAGAAGGCCGCCTACGACCGCTTCGGCCACGCCGCATTCGAAAACGGCGGCGGTTCCCGGTCGGGAGCCGGCGGCAATGCCGTTTTCGCCTCGGCCTTCTCGGACGTGTTCGACGATCTTTTCGGCGACTTCATGGGCGGGGGCGGCGCGGGCGGGCGGGGCCGCGGCCAGCGCGCCGCCCGCGGCTCGGACCTGCGCTACAACCTGCGCATGTCGCTGGAGGAGGCCTACGGCGGCAAGCAGGCCACGATCAGCGTGCCTGGCTCGGTCGCATGCGAGATCTGCCACGGGGCCGGGTCGGAGGGCGGGGCCGAGCCTGCGACCTGCCCGACCTGTTCGGGTCAGGGCAAGGTGCGGGCGCAGCAGGGCTTCTTCACCGTCGAGCGCACGTGCCCGACCTGCTCGGGCCGGGGACAGATCATCAAGAACCCGTGCAAGGCCTGCGCCGGCGCCGGCAGGGTCCGCAAGGATCGCACCCTGAACGTCAACATCCCGGCCGGGGTGGAGACCGGCACCCGCATCCGGCTGGCCGGCGAAGGCGAGGCCGGGATGCGCGGCGGGCCGGCGGGTGATCTCTACATCTTCGTCGAGGTCGCGCCGCATCCGATCTTCGAGCGCGACAGCGCCAACCTCTATTGCCGCATCCCGGTCTCGTTCTCCATCGCTGCGCTCGGCGGCGAGATCGACGCGCCGACGCTCGACGGCGGCCGCACCCGGGTCAAGGTCCCCGCCGGCGTGCAGTCGGGCAAGCAGCTGCGCCTGCGCGGCAAGGGCATGCCGCCGCTGCGTGGCTCGTCGGCCAACCCCGGTGATCTCTATATCGAGCTCGCCGTCGAAACCCCGGTGAACCTGACCGCGCGCCAGCGCGAGCTTCTCCACGAGTTCGAGCAGGCGGGCAAGGACAACCACCCCGAGACCCAGGACTTCTTCTCGCGCGTGAAGGGCTTCTGGGAAGGGATGAAGGGCTGAGCCGCCAGCGTTTCCGAAGATCCGACGGGCTGGCGTCCGGGGCGGTGACGGGTCGGCGAAATCAACGTCCCGTAGCCACACGCGGCGTTTGTTCGGCGCGCCTTCGCCTGCAAGAGCGATAGCGGAGCGCGCCGATGGACGACAATCCGCCCGTGTCGCCGATGATGGCGCAGTACCACGCGATCAAGGCCGAGCACGCCGACGCGCTGCTGTTCTACCGGATGGGCGACTTCTACGAGATGTTCTTCGCCGACGCGGAGGCGGCGGCGGCGGCGCTCGACATCGCGCTGACCAAGCGCGGCCAGTATCTCGGTCAGGACATCCCGATGTGCGGCGTTCCGGTGCACGCCGCCGAGGGCTACCTGCTGACGCTGATCCGCAAGGGCTTCCGCGTCGCGGTCTGCGAGCAGATGGAAGACCCGGCCGAAGCCCGCCGGCGCGGTGCGAAATCGGTCGTCCGCCGCGAGGTGGTGCGTCTGGTGACCCCCGGCACGCTGACAGAGGACAGCCTGCTGGAGGCGCGCCGCCACAACCACCTCGTCGCCTTCGCCGAGGTCCGCGGGGCCGGCGCGGTCGCCTGGGCCGACGTCTCCACCGGCGAGCTGACCGTCGCGGCCTGCTCGCGCCCCGGGCTGGGGCCGATGCTCGCCCGGCTCGCCCCGCGCGAAGTGCTGGTCTCGGAGGCGCAGGAGGCCGAGCTGCGCGATCTGATCGCCGAGGCCGGCGCGGTCGCCACCCCTCTCGCCCGCTCCAGCTTCGATTCGACGCTGGCCGAGGGACGGATCGGGGCCGCCTTCGGCGTCGCGGCGCTCGACGGCTTCGCGGCCTTCACCCGGCCCGAAACCGGCGCGCTCGGGGCGCTGATCGACTATCTCGCGCTGACCCAGAAGGGCCGGCTGCCGCTGTTGCGCCCGCCGGTTCGCGAGTCTCCGGGCGGGGTCATGGCGATCGACGCCGCCACCCGGCGCAACCTCGAGCTGACCCGCGCGCTCGGCGGTGGTCGCGAGGGCGCGCTGCTCGCCACGATCGACCGCACGCTGACCGGGGCCGGAGGCCGCCTGCTCGAGGCGCGGCTGGCCGCTCCATCGACCGATGTCGCGCTGATCCGCGCCCACCAGGCCGCAGTGGCGCATTTCTTCGAGGACCCCGAACGTCTGCGCGCCGCGCGCGAGCCGCTGCGACGCGCCCCGGACCTCGAGCGCGCCCTGGCCCGGCTCGCCCTCGACCGCGGCGGCCCGCGTGACCTCGCCGCGCTTCGCGACGGCCTCGCCGAAGCCGAGCGGCTGCGCGAGGCCCTTGGCGCGGATCTGCCCGGGGAGCTGAGCGCGGCGCAGGTCGCACTCGGCGGCCACACGGCACTGGCGGACCTGCTCGCCGCAGCGCTGGTCGCAGACCCGCCGCACCTGCTGCGCGACGGCGGCATGGTCGCGCCGGGCCACGACGCCGGCCTCGACGCGACCCGCCGCCTGCGCGACGCCGGCCGCGGCGTGATCGCGGAGTTGCAAGGCGAATACGTGCGCGCGAGCGGGATCGGGGCGCTGAAGATCCGGCACAACAACGTGCTCGGCTACTTTGTCGAGACGCCAGCCTCGCACGCGGACAAGATGCTGAACCCGCCGCTCGCTGCGCTGTTCGTGCACCGCCAGACCACTGCGAGCGCCGTGCGCTTCACCACGCTGGCGCTGGCCGAGATCGAAAAGAAGATCCTCGGTGCCGCCGACCAGGCATTGGCGATCGAACGCGGCGTGTTCGAGACGTTGCGCGCCGAGGCCCTCGCCGCGGTAGGGGGCGTTGCCGCGGCGGCACGGGCCATGGCCGAGATCGATGTCGCCGCCGCGCTCGCCGACCTTGCGCGGGCCGAGGCCTGGGTGGCGCCGCAGATCGCGGTCGATCGCGCCTTCG
>JANOEW010000399.1:0-6909 GCA_031413475.1 Amaricoccus sp. | reverse complement strand
AGAGGAACTGCACCACGGTCAGCGCCGGCTCGGGCGCCGCCGGGTCGCGGGCGGCGCGGACGCGCAGCCCCCCCTCGCCGCCGGCCGGGTCGCCCTGGCGCAGGTGCCACTGCACACGCGCCCGGGCGACGCCGGGGTTCTCGGGGAACAGCCCGGCCATGCGCGCGAGCTGGGCGCCGACGCCGGCGTCGTCGCCGAGCTGCTCGAGCGCGGCGAGCTTGACCAGCTGCAGCCCCTCGTCCCGCGGCGTCGCGGCCAGCGCGGTCTCGGCCTGGGCGAGCGCGCCGGCGGCGTCGCCGGCGTTCAGGCGGTCGGCGATCAGCACCATGTGCGCGGGCACGCTGGCGGGCGCCTCGGCGAGCACGCCGCGGGCCATCGCGATCGCCGCCGCGCGATCGCCGGCGCGGTAGTCGAGGGTGGCTTTCAGCGCGCGGACCTCGGGGTCGGCGGGGGCGAGCTCGAAGGCGCGCCGGGCGCTCGCGCCGGCGGTCTCGAAGTCCTGCAGCGCCAGCGCCAGCGCGGCGAGCTCCTTGTGGCCGGCGAGGTTGCCGCGGTCCTGGTCCACCAGGATGGCGTAATGGTTCAGCGCGCGAGGGACGTCGCCCCGGTCGCGCAGGAGCCGGGCGAAGGCGAGCCGGGCCGTTTCGTGGGTCGGGTCGAGCCGGAAGACGTTGCGGAACTCGATCTGCGCCCGCTCGGGCTCGCCCTCGGCCAGCAGCGCCAGGGCGCGCTGGTAATGCGCCTCGGCCCGCTCCGCCCGGCTGTCGCAGGCGGCCAGCGCGAGCGACGCGGCGACGAGAAGGACGAGGCCGAAGGAACGGGCGCGGACGGGCATCGGAGGCTCCGGAAACGGAGGAAACGCGGGCGGCCCGGGCCGGCGAGCCGCGCCGCGCGTATCTTATCCAAACGCGCCGGCGCGGGAAACCGCGATCGGATGATATGGTAAGCGGCTGGCGGGGCTCGGCGGGGCGGGCGTCAGTAGCCGGTGCCGCGCAGCACCACCCAGACCGTGAGGACCATGATCGCGAGGTCGGTCGGCAGCGACATGCGCTCGGCGTAGGCGGCGTCGAACTCGGCGCGGCCGGCGAAGGAGGAGGCGTTGCGGTCGCTCACCTGCCAGGGCCCGGTCAGGCCGGGACGCATGCGGTAGTAGGCACGGCCCGGGTAGAGTGCGCGTTGCTCGGGCAGCATCGGCCGCGGGCCGACCAGGCTCATGTCGCCCTTGAAGACGTTCCACAGCTGCGGCAGCTCGTCGAACGAGGTCTTGCGCAGCAGCCGCCCGATCGGGGTGATGCGCGGGTCGCGCTTGAGCTTCTGGGTCTCGTCCCATTCCGCCCGCAGCGCCGGGTCGGCGGCGAGATGCGCCGCGAGCCGGGCGTCGGCGTCGACCTCCATCGAGCGCAGCTTCCACAGCCGGAACACGCGGCCGTCAAGGCCGATCCGGTCCTGCACGTAGAAGGCCGGGCCGCCGTCGCGCCGCACCAGGAGGGCGAGCAGGAGAATCACCGGAAGCACGAAGGGCGCCGCGAGCAGGATCAGCGCGAGATCGAACCAGCGTTTGAGGAAACGATTGTAGAGCCCGCCCGCCGTCGGCGCCGCGTAGGCCGTCCCGATCGCCTCGGCGCTCACCTCGGAAATATGCGACATACCGGACCCAACCCTCGAACAAACACAAGCCGCAACGCCGCCGACACGGAGATCCAGGTCCCGCGGCGCCGCCGCAGGCCATCGACCCTTTGCCGTTCCGAACGTTCACCCCCGGCGCAGTTTTCTCCGCGGGCGCCGCAGCCCCCTCGCTTGCGCCGTATTAAGACATTCTTTACCCCAAAGCTCAACCAAAATTGTGTTGTTTTTTAATGACATGATTAACGAGTAGGTCGACAACCCAAGGTTGAAGATCGCGGCGGGACCGGCGCATCCGTCCGCCGCGGCGGTCAGTGCCGGTGCAGGCGGTCGATCAGCGGGTCCGCCAGCCGCGCCAGCAGCGGCACGCGCAGAGCGCGGCGGTAGTCGACGCGGGCGCGCTGGGTCTCCGGCCGCGGTGCGACCGGCGCGAAATCGGTCGTGAGCGCATAGGCGCCGCCGCGCGGGCCGGCGGTCTGGATGGCGAGGGTCAGCTCGGTCAGGTGCAGCACGAAGTCGGGGGCCGGGAACGCCGGCCGGCCGGTGGCGATCGCGTCGGCCATCTCGGCGACGCCGACGCATTTGTCCTGCACCCCGAGCTCGCCGCGCATCAGCCGCTTCAGCGCGGCCTTGGGCGACCACCAGGGGCCGCCGGCGGCGAGAAAGCGGCCGTCGGCCCCCGGGGGCGCGTTGCGGATCAGCGTCAGCCGCCGGCCACCGACCCGGAAGATCCACTGCAGGAGGCCGTTGGTCCGCACCGTGTAGGACTTGCGCGCGTTCAGGCTGAGCTTGGTGAAGCGTTCGAGGTAGACCGGGCACTGGTAGTGGCGGTAGCTGTCGGCGGTCAGCATGCCCGCGTCGCCGACGATGCGCATGCGGTGGTCCCAGGGCGCGCCGATCGAGCAGGTCACCCGCGCGGTGACGCCGGAGCGGAAGTCGAGGCAGGCGACCGAGAAGTCGGGCGTGTCGGGCGGGTCGAGCGGCAGCGGCGTCTTGTCGGGGATCGTCAGCTTCGAGAAGGCGGTCACCGAGGCCACCGGGCCGAACATCGCGCAGAGCCAGGTCAGATGGTAGCCGACGTGCTCCACCGTGCAGCCCGCCTCGTATTCGTGCTGGACCGGCCAGGGCGCGCCCGAGCGCGAGCGCCAGCGCTCGGGCTCCATGAGATAGATCGGGTTGTCGTCCATCTCGGCGTAGACCGTGCGCACCTCGCCGACGACGCCGTCGAGCACGGCGCGCCACATGGTTTGCGTGGTGTCGCCGAGCGCGTTCGAGGGCGCGCAGGCCAGGACCAGGCCCTTTTCCGCGGCGAGCGCGATCAGCGCGCGGGCCTCGGCCAGATCGGTGGTCAGCGGCTTTTCGGAATAGACGTGCTTGCCGGCCATGAGCGCCGCGCGGGTGACCTCGCCGTGGCTCTCGATGCTGGTGAGGTTCATCACGATCCCGATCTCGGGGTCGGCGAGGAGCTCCGCGTTCGAGGCGTAGCGCCGCAGTCCGTAAAGGCTCGAGATCGCCTCGGCCCGGGCGGGATTGCGATCCGTCACCCCCTTCAGCGCCAGCTTGGGGTGCCTCCCCCAGGTCGACATGTAGGTGTCGCAGACGTAGCCGCAGCCGATGACGCCAACGTTCATGTTCACTCTCACTCGTTCACTCGGCGCAAGCGCCGCCGATCACGCGACGGCTCTTATGCCCGGATCGATCCGGCGACGGAACCGGCTTTAGCGGGGCTGTCTCGGGTTGTCGCGGAGCGCCGGCGGTTTCCCGTCTTTTCACCCCGGCCCCCGTCGCTAAGGTGGCGCGGATCAGAATCGGGCCGCATTCGGGCCGGACTCGGGAGGCGAGCGGGGATATGCGGCGCGTGACGCTCGGCGGGACCGGGACCGAGACCTCCGCGCTCGGCTTCGGCGCCTCTTCGCTCGGGTCGCGGGCCGGGGCGGAGGCGGGGGCGGGCGCGCTCGCCGCCGCGCTCGACGCGGGCGTGACCTGGATCGACCTCGCGCCGGTCTACGGCGCGGGCCGCGCCGAGGAGATCGCCGGCGGCGTGATCCGCGGCCGCCGCGACGAGGTGCAGATCTGCACCAAGGTCGGGCTGCGGCTCGCGGGCGGGGTCGGCGGCGGGCTGCGCGCCGCGGTCATGCCGCTCGCCCGCCGGATCATGGGTCGGCTCGGGCCGCTGCAGGGCGCGGTGCGCCGGGTGGCACCGAAGGCGAACGCCAAGCTGCCGCTGACGGGCGCGCTCGTGCGCTCCTCGCTCGACGACAGCCTGCGGCGACTCGGCACGGACCGGGTGGAGGTCTATGCCCTGCACGGCCCCTCGCCGGACGAGCTGCGCGACGAAGGCGTGCGGCGCGCGCTGGAGGACGTGACGGCCGCGGGCAAGGCGCGCGCGGTGGCGGTGGCGGGCGACGCCGCGGCCGCGGCGGACGCGCTCGCCCTCGGCGCGCCGTTTGGCGTGGTCCAGCTGCCCACCCCCGCGCCGGGCGCGCCGTCCGCGGTCCTGGAGGAGGCCCGCGCCAGGGGCTTCGGCGCGATCACCCATTCGGTCATGGGCGAGACGCTCGCCGCGCTGACCCGCCGCGCCGCCGCGGACTCGGAACTCAGGGCTCGGGTTTGTGCCGCGGCGCAGCTCGACGATCCGGAGGCGGCGCTCGCGCGGCTGCTGATGGGCCGCGCCTTCGCGCTCAACCCCGAGGGGGTCGTGCTCGTCTCGATGCTGTCTGCCCGCAGCCTCGCGCGCAATCTCGACGCCGCCGCCGCGCCGCCCGCGGACGGGCTCGCGGCCCTCGGGTTCTGAAGCGCCGGCGCCGCCCCGCCGATCTCGCCACCAAGACTTGCCTTGTTTCGCCTCTTTACCAAATTAAGGGGATGATAACGCGCCCCGATGACGGTATGTAACGCGTTGAAGCGGTCGGGCGGCGTTCGACCGAGGTGGGGCGGGCTGTGCATCCCGCGGTCGAGTGAACTGGTGCGGGATGGGCATGTCGAGTAGCCTCACG
Organism: Amaricoccus sp.; assembly: GCA_031413475.1. GTDB lineage: Bacteria > Pseudomonadota > Alphaproteobacteria > Rhodobacterales > Rhodobacteraceae > Amaricoccus. The sequence goes on along the minus strand of JANOEW010000399.1, from coordinate 2,290 downwards.
ATCTATACCGCCCATTTTGGCCTGGCCGAGCGCCCGTTCACGCTGCTGCCCGATCCCGACTTCCTCTACTGGTCTGAGAACCACGCCCGCGCCTACGCGATGCTCGAATACGGCATGCTGACCCACGCGCCGATCACGGTGATCACCGGCGAGATCGGGGCCGGCAAGACTACGCTCCTGCGCCACCTGCTGCGCTCGCTGCCCGAGGACGTCACCGTCGGGCTGATCTCGAACGCGCAGGGCAACCGGGGCGAGCTGTTGCACTGGGTGCTGATGGCGCTCGGCGCGCAGACCGACATGGACGCGAGCTACGTGCGGCTGTTCGCCCAGTTCCAGGACTTCCTGATCGCGGAATACGCCAGCGGCCGGCGCACCATGCTGATCTTCGACGAGGCCCAGAACCTCAGCGCCGAGACGCTCGAGGAGCTGCGCATGTTCTCCAACATCAACGCCGACAAGGACGAACTGCTGCAGCTCGTGCTGGTCGGCCAGCCGGAGCTGCGCGACCTGATCGCTCAGCCGCGGCTCACCCAGTTCGCGCAGCGCATCTCGGCGGAATACCACCTGCCGGGCATGTCGGCGGACGCGGTGCGCGACTACATCCGCCACCGGCTGCGGGTGGCGGGGGCGCGGCGCGAGATCTTCACGCCGGCGGCCTGCGAATGCGTGCATGTCGCCGCGCGCGGGGTGCCGCGGCTCGTAAACCAGATCTGCGACTACGCGCTGGTCTACGCCTTCACCGACGGGTTAGACCGGGTCGACGCGGGCGTGATCGAGGCGGTGGTGCTCGACCGCCGCGCGCACGGCAATCTCAAGATGGTCGTCTGACGGCGGGTCTGAGGCAAGGGAAGGCGCGGCGCGATGCCCGATATCGATCTGAAGTTCTATCTCGCGGTGTTCCTGCGCCGGCTGCCGTATTTTCTGGTGATCGCCACGCTGGTCGCCGCCGTGGGCGTCACGCTCGCCGCGATCCTGCCGCCGGCCTACCGCAGCGAGGCGAGCATGCTGGTCGAACCGCAGCAGATCCCGGGCGAACTCGCGGAGAGCACGGTGGAGGTCGACCCCTTCGAACAGGCGCAGATCATCGAGCAGCGCATCATGACGCGCACCAACCTCGTCGAGCTCGCCGAGCGCATCGGCCTCTACGCCGATCAGCCGGAGATGACCGCCAACGCTATGGCCGGCGATATCGCGCGCCGCATCGAGTTCATCGGCTTTGTGCCCGACGTGACCCGGCAGCGCGGCGTGCCGGGGGCGACGATCATCGGCGTCGCCTTCACGGCGCCGACGCCGGAATTCGCGCTCAAGGGCGCGAACGAGCTCGTCAATCTCGTGCTCCAGGAGAACGTGCGGATCCGCACCGACCGGGCCGGCGACACCTCGAACTTCTTCGAGGTCGAGGTCGAGCGGCTCGCCGCCGAGATCGAGCGCCAGTCCGCGCGCATCGCCGAGATGAAGACCGCGAACGTCGATGCGCTGCCCGACAGCCTCGCCGCCCGCCGCACCCAGCAGCAGCGCGAGCAGGAGCGGCTGCTCGCGCTCGAGCGCGAGGAGGCGGCGCTGAAGAACCAGCGCGCCACCGTGGTCTGGGTCTTCGAGCGCACCGGGCGGGCGAGCACGCTCGCGCTCGGCCCCGAGGAGGAAGAGCTCGAAAGCCTGAAGAGCCAGCTGATCCAGCAGCGCGCGATCTACGCCGCCGCCAGCCCGCAGATCCGGCTGCTCGCCAGTCGCATCGCCGCGCTCGAGGGCCTGGTCGAGGAGCAGCGCGCCGCGCGCGCGGCGCCCGGCGCGGACGGCGCGCCCGCGGCACCGACCTCCGAGCTCGAGGTCGAGCTCGCCCCGATCGACGCCCGGCTCGGCTACATCGCCGAGGAGAAGGCGGGGATCGCGCAGACGCTTGCCGATCTCGAGGCCTCGGTCCAGGCGACACCGGCCAACGAGATGACGCTCGGCGTGCTCGAGCGCGAGCTTATGAACCTTTCCACGCAGTACGACAACGCAGTCGCCCGCCTCGGCCAGGCGACCGTGGGCGAGCGCATCGAGGTGCTCTCCAAGGGCGAGCGCTTCACCCTGATCGAGCCGCCGACGGAGCCCACCTCGCCCTCCGAGCCGAACCGCACGCTGATCGCTGGCGCGGGGGTCGTCGGCGGAGTCGGGCTCGGGCTCAGCTTCGTTATGCTGCTCGAGCTTCTCAACCGCTCGATCCGGCGCCCGGTGGAGATCGCGAACCGGCTCGGCGCCGAGCCCTTCGCCACCATTCCCTACATCCGCACCCAGGGCGAGCGACGCT
>JANOEW010000398.1:0-5322 GCA_031413475.1 Amaricoccus sp. | reverse complement strand
ATCCGAACCGCCTCGCGCAGGCTGTCGGCGCCGACCGGCATCACCATGAATTCCTGGATGTCGATCGGGTTGTCCGCGTGTTCGCCGCCGTTGATGATGTTCATCATCGGCACCGGCAGCACCCGCGCCGAGGTCCCGCCGACGTAGCGATAGAGCGGCGTGCCGAGGCTCTGCGCCGCGGCCTTGGCGGCGGCGAGGCTCACCCCGAGGATCGCGTTCGCCCCCAGCCGGCTCTTGTTCGGCGTGCCGTCGAGCTCGCACAGGATGCGGTCGATCCGGACCTGGTCGGTGGCGTGCATCCCGGTCAGCGCGTCGCAGATCGCGCCGTTCACCGCCTCGACCGCCCCGAGCACGCCCTTGCCGCCATAGCGCCGCTTGTCGCCGTCGCGCAACTCGACCGCCTCGTGCGCGCCGGTCGAGGCGCCCGACGGCACCGCGGCGCGGCCCATCGCCCCATCTTCGAGCAGCACGTCGACCTCGACGGTCGGATTGCCCCGGCTGTCGAGAATTTCCCGCGCGATCACGTCGATGATGACCGACATGTCCTTGTTCTCCCCCGCATCCGGCGAGGCAAGGCCTCGCCGCGCCAGACTTAGCGGAAACCGTGCGGGCGCGGAACAGCAAACTGTGCGGACCGCGGGCGGCTGCGCTGGATTTAGGCAACCCCTGGCTTAAGTAGTCCCCCGCGCGGCATGCCCGCGCGTGTGAGAGGAACAATCCATGGCGCTCGCCGGCATCTATGCCGCAATGCTCGTCGCGTTTCTTGCGCTCGACGCACTGATGCTGACGTTCGTCACCTACCCGCTGTTCTCGCGGCACGTCGGCGAGTTGTTCCGCGCGGAAATGCGGATGGGCGTGGCCGCGGGCTTCTATCTGCTCTACGTCGCCGGCGTGCTCTATCTGACGGTGCTGCCGGGTCTGCGCGAGGCCAGCCTGCAGCAGACGGTTCTGAACGCGGCCGTCATCGGGTTTCTCTCCTACGGCACCTACGAGCTCACCAACATGGCGACGCTGAAGGGCTGGGTCTGGCCGATGGTCCTGACCGACCTGATCTGGGGCACGGTCCTGACCGCGGTGACCGCCGGGATCGGCTACACCGTGGGGCGCTGGCTGATGTAGCGCCCGGGGGCCGGACGGCCGGCCCCCGGGCCATGAACATCACATCGGCAGCAGCACCCGGTCGAGCACGTGGATCACCCCGTTGGACTGGTTCACGTCCGAGATGGTGATCGTGGCGTTGTTGCCCGACTTGTCGCCGATGTAGATGGTGTCGCCGCGCATCTGCGCCGAGATCTTGGTGCCGTTCACCGTCTCCATGAGGTAGACGCCGTCGTTGGCGGCGATCATCGCGGCCAGATCCTCGGCGCTCAGCTTGCCCGCGACGACGTGATAGGTCAGCACCCCGGTGAGGTCGGCCTTGTTCTCCGGCATCAGCAGCGTCTCGACGGTCCCTTCGGGCAGCGCGGCGAACGCCGCGTTGGTCGGGGCGAAGACGGTGAAGGGGCCGGGGCTCGCCAGCGTGTCGACCAGGCCCGCGGCCTGAACCGCTGCGACAAGCGTAGTGTGATCGGCGGAATTGACCGCGTTCTCGACGATGTTGCGGGTCTCGAGCATCGCCGCGCCGCCGACCTCGGGATTGGCGGCGAGGCCGGGCAGGGCCACCGACCCGAAGAGGGCGGCGGCGAGGGTGAAGATTCTCAGCGACTTGGTCATGATCTGGTCCGTTCCGGGTGCGCTTCACAGGCTGCGCGATCACGCAGGTCTCTCGGGAACGCGCGAGCCGGCGGGAAAGTTTCAACCCCCGCCCGCGATGGCGCGCGAACACGGTGGCCGCGCTTGCCGACGCGCTCTATAACGAGCCGCAGAGCCGGGGAGCGTCATGGAGCAGGAGGAGATCGCCCGGCTTCTGGCGCGCTGCGGCCTCGGCGATCGCGCCGCGTTCCGTGCCCTCTACGACCTCAGCGCGTCGAAACTGTTCGGCGTATGCCTTCGTATTCTTGGCGTTCGGGCCGAAGCTGAGGAGGCCCTGCAGGAGGCCTACGTGAAGATCTGGAACAATGCGGGCCGCTACCAGGCCGGGCGCGGCAGCGCCGCCGGCTGGATGGTCTCGATCGCCCGCAACCAGGCCATCGACCTCCTGCGCGCCCGGCGTGGCAGCCCGCGCGACATCGCCGAGATGGCCGAGCTGCCCGACACCGGCCCCGGCCCGGAGGCCGCTGCGCTCGCCTCCGAAGATCGCCGCCGGCTCGAGACCTGTCTTGGCGGCCTGCCGCCCGACCGGGCGGCGGCGGTGCGCGCGGCCTACATGGAGGGCCACACCTACGAGTATCTGGCGCGCCGCCACGCCGTGCCGCTGAACACCATGCGAACCTGGCTGCGCCGCGCGCTGATCAGCCTGCGGGAGTGTCTGAGCCCATGAGCGCGCAGGACGACTTCGACGACCTGCCCCCGGGCGGCGGCGACGCGGCGCTCGCGGCGGAGTTCGTGCTGCGCCTGCTCGACCCGGCCGAGACCGCAGCCTGCGCCGCGCGCGAGGCCGCCGACCCCGGCTTCGCCGCCGAGGTGGCGCGCTGGCGCGCCGATCTCCTGCCGCTCGACGCGGGATTCGCACTGGCGCCGCCCCCCGCCGCGTTGCGCGGCCGGATCGAGGCGCGGCTGTTCCCCGACGCGGCGCAGCCTTCCGCGCTCGCCCGGCTCTGGGGCTCGGTCGGGCTCTGGCGCGGCCTCGCCGCGACGTCGGCGGCGGTCGCGGTCTGGCTCGCGGTCGCGCCGCGCCCGCCCGACCCCGAGCTGGTCGCCGAGCTCATCGCAGCACTCGCCCCGCGCGAGGGCGGCGGCGAGTTCGTCGCGTCGTTCGATCCGGCCACCGGGGCGGTCACCGTCACCCGCCTGCTCGGGGCCGCCGACCAGGGCCGCGTGCTCCAGCTCTGGGCGCTGGTCGACCAGGCGCCGGTCTCGCTCGGGCTGCTGCCCGCGACGCCGCGCGCCGAGATCGTGCTGCCGCCGGAGCTCGCCGCTCGCATCGGCGACGGCACCCTCGTCGAGGTCTCCGAGGAGCCGACCGGCGGCTCGCCGACCGGCCGGCCCACCGGCACGGTGCTGGCCGCCGGCTTCCTGCGCGACATCTGAACAGCGCCAGACCACGCGCCCCCATTCTCGCGCCGGATCAGTCGCCCAGCAGCAGCACGTCCGCGCTGGCGAACCCGATCTCGACCGTCGCGCCGGGCAGCGGCGGCGGCGCCGTGGCGCTGTTGAAGGTGTCGAGCGACAGGCTCTGGTCGCCGAGCCGGGTCCGCACCCGCACCACCGAACCGAGAAAGGCCACGTCGGCGACCTCGCCCCTCAGCGTGGCGTCCTGGCCCTGTCGCGCACCGAGGGTCACCGCCTCCGGGCGCAGCGCCAGCCCGACCGTCGCCCCGGCGGCCACGGCCAGCGGACGCCCGAGCGCCAGGTCCTGCCCGCCGACCGACACGCGCCCGGTCGCCGGATCGAGTACCCGCGCCTCCAGCATGTTCAGCGTGCCGACGAAGCCCGCGACGAACCGCGTGGCCGGGCGGTTGTAGACCTCGAACGGCGCGCCGACCTGCTCGGCGACGCCGGCGTTCATCACCACGATGCGGTCGGACATCGACAGCGCCTCCTCCTGGTCGTGGGTGACGAAGATCGTGGTGATGCCGAGGCTGCGCTGGATCGCCCGGATCTCGGCGCGCAGCGACACCCGGATCTTGGCGTCGAGCGCCGACAGCGGCTCGTCGAGCAACAGCACCTTCGGCCGGACCGCCAGCGCCCGGGCCAGCGCCACCCGCTGCTGCTGCCCGCCCGACAGCTGGAACGGATAGCGCGCGCCGAGCTCGGGCAGCCGGATGATCCCGAGCATCTCAGCCACCCGCGCCGCGATCTCGGCCCGGGGCGCGCCCGCCACCCGCAGCCCGAACGCCACGTTCTCGGCCACGGTCATGTTGGGGAACAGCGCATAGGCCTGGAACACCATGCCGATGTCGCGCTGGCTCGGCCGCAGGCCGACCACGTCGCGCCCGTCGATCTGGATCGCGCCCTGCGACGGCGTCTCGAAACCCGCGACCATGCGCAGCACCGTGGTCTTGCCACAGCCGGACGGCCCGAGCAGGGTGACGAACTCGCCCTTCTCGACCCCGAGATCGAAGGCGCGCACCACGTGGGTCGCGCCGAAGAACTTCTGCAGGCCGGCGATCTCGAGAAACGCCATCGCCTACCTCGGGGCCACGGTGAACTTCTGCAGCCGCGTCACCAGCCCGATCAGCCCCATGCAGGCCCAGGTGATCGCGAAGGCGATCACCGCCAGCGCCGCCGGCTCGTAGGCGCGGTTCGCCCCGATCAGCTGCAGATACGGCCCGAAGGCCGGCCGGTTCAGTAGCGCCGCCAGGGTGAACTCGCCGATCACGATCGCGAAGGTGAGGAATGCGCCCGACAGCACCGCGACCAGCACGTTGGGCAGGATCACCCGCCACATGATCGTGATCCAGCCGGCCCCGAGGCTCTCGGCCGCCTCGGTCAGCGTGGCGACGTCGATCGCGCGCAGTCCGGTGTCGACCGCGCGGTACATGTAGGGCAGCGCCAGCACCGAATAGCCCATCAGCAGCAGGAAGTTGGTGCCCGTGGCCGAGCCGGTCAGCGGCAGCACCGACGAGGTGTTGAACATCCGGATGTAGCCGAACACGATCACGATCGCCGGGATCACCAGCGGCAGCAGGGTGATGAACTCGATCACCGGCCGCCAGCGCGGCAGCTTCAGCCGCACCCAGTAGGCGGTGGGCACGACGATCAGCACCCCGACGACGATGGTCAGGAGCGCGAGCACCACCGAGTAGCCGAAGGTCGCGCGAAACGCCGGGTCGGCCAGCACCACCCGATAGGCGTCGAAGCTCCAGACCCCGCGACGCATCCGCAGCGAGAACTCGAAGGTGCCGATCAGCGGCAGGAAGAAGTAGATCAGCCCGACGCCGAGCGCGAGCCAGGCCCAGAGGCGGCTGGTGGTCATGCTCGCCCCCCCCGGCCGATGCGGCGCCCGTTCCGATTTCCCCGCCTGATTTGTCCGTCGACAAATCGGGCCGCGCCTGCCCGCCCGGGGCAGGCGCGTTTCCGCGCCAGCCGGGCAGGCGCGGCCCGATTGCGCGCTTCGGGGAAATCTGGGCGCCCCTCGCCTTCCGCCATGGGCTCCAGGCGACGGCCCGGGGCGATCGTCCACTGGACGATCGCCTTGTCCGGTCCGAAGCGCACCGGTCGAACCCCTGTCCGCATCACTTCACCCACCGCTCGGCCCGCGTGCGCATCACGATGTAGATC
>JANOEW010000397.1:0-2079 GCA_031413475.1 Amaricoccus sp. | reverse complement strand
CGTCGACCCGCGACGCGCGGTCTGGCTTCGGGGGCGGGCGCGTCGCGGGGCGCGCGAAGCCGAACCCCGCTTGTGCTCTCAGATCGGGGGCGCCGAGGCCGTTGTTGAGGCCGACGCCGCCGCTGGCCACGACGAACCAGCCCTGAGGGCCCAGGTAGCGCGCGGTGAGGGCGCCCTCGGCGGGGCTGCCGACGCCGGTCACCGCCTCGGGCACCCGCGTGAGGCCGGTGAGCGCGGCGTCGATCGCGGCCTCGGCGTGAAGTCCGAACCGCGCGCCGGCGAACCCCACCCGGCCGCCCAGGCGGGCCGCCACGGCGCCGCCGTCGGCATAAGGCAAGGGCTCGCGCCAGCGGCCGAACAGCCCGACCTCGCCGCCCACGCGCAGCGCGCCGAAGGTCAGCCCGACGGTGGTGGTGGCGCCGACCGACGGCCCGCGGTCGCTGGTCCAGGCGCCGCCGGTGGGCAGGCGGGCCCACGGGGTCACCAACACGTCGGCGGCGCCCCCGTCGAGGCTCGAGCGGGCGGCGATCGGGGCCCACAGGTGGAGATCCCCGAGGCGCGCGGGGCCCGCGGTGACGCTGGCGCCGTCGAAGGTCTTGGCGAGGCCGAAGCCGGGCATCGCGGCCGCGAACCCGAAGCGACCGACGCGCGCCCCGACGCGCAGGTCGAGCCCGGCGAGGGCGCCCACCATCGGCACAGGATCGCCGAGTCGGACCGCCGGACGGTGGGCGTAGTGGGCGAGGGTCGACACCGTGAAGGACGCGGGCAGGCGGGCGGCGCCGACGAGAACGCCCTCTTCGACGCTCCCGTCGTCGGGGCGGGCGACGCGACCGTGGACGTCGATTCGCCAGGATGGCGCCGGCTCCTGGGCCGTCGCGGCGATCTCCAACAGCGAGCCGAGCAAGGACCCCCCGAGGCGAGGCTAGCACCCCGGGCCGATCAGCGGGCGGTGGACCGCCAGCGTGACCTTCGTGGCAGGGCCAGGGCGAGCACCAGGACCGGGGCGAGGGCGCCGGTCTGCGTCGCGGTGCAGCCGCATCTCCCGGCCTCGGCGGTGGGCGGCTCGGTGTCGGTGTCGGTGTCGGCGAAGGCGTCAGAGTCGGCGTCGGTGTCGGTGTCGATGTCGGTGTCGGTGTCGGTGTCGGTGTCGGTGTCGGTGTCGGTGTCGGTGTCGGTGTCGCCACATCGTTCGCCGTCGAGGAACACGGCGCCGTCGCGCCACACCTCGATGGTGCGGTCGGCGAGCGCGCCTGGGGTCAGCGCCAGGCAGTCGGCGACGGTGTCGTCGACGACCCACAGGCCCTCGCCGCGTCGCCGGGGGAAGGTGACCGACAGCGCGTAGGTCGTCGCGTCGTTGACGCCGAAGTGCACGTCGTACTCGTCGACCGCCCAGTCGGTGCCGCCGTCGACATAGCGGGTCTGGACGCGGTCTCCGGCGGCGAGGCGGACGGTGGCGCCGTTCTCGGTGGCGTGGCCGTGTTCGTCGAGGACCCGCACCCGCAGCCAGCCCCCGGCTGGGTCGAGGTCATTCCGCAAGAGCCGGTATTGGAGGATCGGATCGTAGGGATCGTCCGCCTTCCACAACGCGAGATCGAGGTCGCCGTCGCGGTCGTAGTCCCCGAAGGACGCGAAGATGCTCTGATAGGAGAGCGGCGCGCCCGCCTCGTCTACGCGCCAATCCGTGACCCACGTGAACGCCCAGCCGCCGTCGTTCCGGTACCAGCCGTCGGCGTAGGGCAGGTAGTAGTCGGGCACGAACAGGTCGAGATCACCGTCGTTGTCGGCGTCAGCCCAGCGTGCCCCGACCATGCTGCCGGTGGCGGGCAGCGACGGCCGCTCCGTGTAGGTCCCGGTGGCGGTGTGGTACTCGAACAGCGCGAGCTCGAAGCAGTTCTGGTAGTAGATCATCAAGTCGAGATCGCCGTCGTTGTCGATGTCGGCCGGCGCAAACGACTCGTCGTGGGCGTCGATCTTCAGGGACCCCGCGGCCTCGATGCGGTCGACGAAGGTGCCGTCGCCCTGGTTGTGCCAGAGGTGGCCGGCCACGTACACGTCGAGCCAGCCGTCCAAGTCTGCGTC
>JANOEW010000396.1:0-3278 GCA_031413475.1 Amaricoccus sp. | reverse complement strand
GGTGCTGTTCTCGACGACGCGAGACGACACAATGATCGTGCCCGCGGTGCCCGTGATCGTGACCGTGTTCGAAGTTAAGGACATGACCTGCGGACATTGCGTCAGCAGCATCACCAAGGCAGTCCGCGTGATCGACCCGGGCGCGCAACACCGAGCGGTGCGGAACGCTGTCGAATGTCCGAAGGGGGATTCGTTTGCATCGTCGCATGCTTTGCACACACGGACTCCACGCCGGCGCAGGTCCGTCCTTGGCATACGACCGTCAAGCCGGCCCCTGCGCGATCCAGCGCCGGAGCAGCGCCTGCTCCTGCGCCCGCGCCCGCCGCGCCCAGGCGGCCGCCCCCGGCGGGTCGTCGCGCGCCTCCGGCGGGATCGCTGTCCGCCGCTCCGGATCGGAGGCGAAGATCGCAAACGCAAGCCGCCGTGCGCCCGGACCCTCCACGTAGCCCGCCAGCGCCGACACGAAGTTGAGCGTGCCGGTCTTGGCCACCACCCGAACGCCGGGGACCGCGGTCGGATCGCCAGAGGCGTCGCGCAGCGGCCGCTCCCGCAGCATCCCGGGCAGCGCGCCCCCCGCCTCGGCCACGAGCAGCCGCACCATCTCCGCCGCCGAGATCACCGACCGCGCCGTCAGGCCCGAGTGGTTCACCAGCGCCGCGCGCCGCAGCCCATAGCGCGCCCGCACCCAGTCGGTCATCGCCGCCGCCGAGGCCGCCAGATCCGCGCTGCCCGCCGCGCGCAGCCCGACCACCTCGGCCGTCAAGTTGGTGGAATACTTCAGCATGTCGCGCGCCATTGCATCGAGAGGCTGGCTCTCGCGCCGCGCCAGAGTCACGCCGCCCGGCGGCGCGGGCCCGGCCACGGGGGCAGCCAGCGCCAGCCCGCCCTGCCCGGCCAACGCCCGGAACGCCTCACCCGCATAGGCGGCCGGCGCCCGCACCGGCAGCCACAGGCTGCCGCGCCCCTTCAGGCTCGGCGCGGCAAAGGCCCAGATCTCGCGCCCCGCCTCGATCCGGTGCCGCGGCGGACCGGCGCCGCCGACCTCCGCGCCGATCGACGGCGCGTCGGCCGCGAACCGCACTCCCGGCGCGCTCATCACCAACACCGGTCCCTCCGGCCCCGGAGCCCAGGCGAAATACACCCGGTTGAAGTTGAGGTTCAGCCCCGAGATCGCCGGGTTGTAGCCCGCATCCGCCGGCTGATCCGGCTCGATCTCGCGCAGGGCAGGGAGCGCGTAGGCCACGACCACGAACCGCCCGGCGACCGACCGCAGCCCGCCCGCCCGCGCCTCCGCCGCCATCTCGCCCAGCGCGTCGGTGTCGAGCAGCGGATCGCCGCCGCCCACCAGCGCCAGATCGCCGCCGAGCGCCCCGCCCGCGACCGGCCCCGCCGCCACCAGCCGGGTCTCGAACCGGTGCGCCGCCCCCAATCGGTCGAGCGCGTAGAGCGCGGTGACGATCTTGACCGCCGACGCCGGCGCCCGGTCGAGGTCCGGCTGGTGCGCCTCCAGCACCGCGCCGTCGGTCACGTCGGCCACCGCGAACCCGGTCAGAACCCCGAGACCGGAGCGCTCCAGGATCGCGGTCAGCGCCTCCGGCCCCGCGGCCGAGAGCCGCCGCGGCACCATCGCGCCCGCCGCGAGGCCGCCGATCACCGCCCGCCTCGAGATCCCGTCCGTCCGTCCGCCGTGCGCCATGCCCGATCATGCCGGCGCCGCCCGGCGCCGGCAAGCGGGCTCAGCAGGCGGCGTCGAGCGCCGCCCCTTCCGGGCCCACGCCGGTCAGGGTCAGCGTGCAGCCGTCGATCTTGACGGGCTCACCTTGGCGCAGCGCCGTGACCACGGTCCCGTTCACCGCCACCCGCGCCGCGCCATCGGCTGCATCGACTGCCGACACGAACACCCGCAGCTTTCCGTCGCCGAACACGCCGGTCTGGCCCGGTGCGAGCGCCGGACCCGCCGCCGCGGCCGTCGCGTCGGACGCCGGGGCCGCCCCAGCCGCCGCCGGCCCCCCGTCGCAGGCCGCCTCGATCGTCGCCCCGCCCGGCGTGAAGCCGGTGAGCATCACGTTACACGCACCCGCCGCAACCGGCGCGCCCAGCGCCAACGGCGTGATCGCGACGCCGTCGATCGCTGCACGGGCCGTGCCCGCCGCCGGATCGATCGCCGACAGAAAGACCCGCACCGCCCCGTCGCCGAGGCTCGCGGCGCCGCCAACCCGGACCTCCTGCCCCGGGCCGGGTCCCGCCGCGGCCACGGCCGCCTGCGGCTCGGCTGCCGCCTGTCGCTCGGCAGCTGCGGCGTCGCCCGTCCCGCAGTCGGCGTCGAACGTGGCTCCGCCTGGCGCGAAACCGGTCAGCGTCAGCGCGCAACCGTCGATGTCGGCGGGGGCGCCCAGGGCCAGCGTCGTGGTGGCCACGCCGTTGACGGCCACGCGCGCAGCGCCCGCCGGGGGATCGGTCGCCGACAGAAAGACCCGCACTGCGCCGTCGGCGAGGCTCGCCGCCGCGCCGGTCGGGATCGTCTCGCCGGCGCCGGGGCCTGCGACCGGAGCGACCGAACCATCGCCGGACCCCGCCGCGCCGACTGTCGCGCCGACCGCCGCGACACGCCCGGCCCCGAACTCCGACAGGCGTTCGCGCAGCGCCGTGAGGTCGGTTTCGAGGCGCTCGCCGACGCGTGCGCCGAGCCCGGACACGGCCCCGGACAACTCGTCGCCCAGACCCTCGATTCGACCCGCGAGCCCATGCAGCGCCTCCTGATGCGCCGGCTGGATCGCGGTCACGGCGCCCTCGACCCCGGCGATCCGGGAGTCGATCCCCGCGACCCGCTCGTGCAGCGAACCCAGCGTCGTCTCGAGCCCCGCCACCGTCGCCGTCACGTCGCCGGCCTGGCGCAGTTGCGCTTCCAGCGCCGCGCGTCCGCTGGCACCGAACGCGAATGCCAGCACGGCGCCCACCTGCACGCCCCCGACGCCCACGAACACCGTTCTGTCGATTTCCATGTCTCGCCTCCCCCCTGAACCGCCGATCATGAGACGCCGCGCGGGCCAGCGATCGCGCCGGCCCCCGTGCACCTTCGCTCCCCTCCCGACTTCAAGGTCGAGACTACCGGCAGGCGGCACGGCTGTCCCAGTTTGGCGGCGGCGCGGTCAAGGCCTCCGCCCGCCTTCAGCGCCGCCACGCCCCGAGCGCGCGCAACTCGCTCGACGACAGATCGAGCATGCGCCCGGTCAGCAGGCACCATGCCGGCGGCGCGGCGAACGGCAGCGCCCGCGCCG
>JANOEW010000395.1:0-6034 GCA_031413475.1 Amaricoccus sp. | reverse complement strand
GTGGGCGGCGCGTCGCTCACCGCGCGCGACTTCGCCCCGATCGTCGCCGTCCACGTTGGCGACGGCGAAGATCTCCGCGGCGTTCCCCGGCTTGACCGAGCCGCCGTAGAGCAGTCTCACCCCGCTTGCGGGCCTGGGGCCGAGGCGGGCGGTGAGGCGGTCGCGCAGGAAGGCGTGGACCTCGGCGATCTCGGCGAGGGACGGCGTGCGGCCCGTTCCGATGGCCCAGATCGGTTCGTAGGCGACAACCAGTCGTTCGGGCGTGGCCCCGTCGGGAATGGAGGCGTCGAGCTGGCTGCCGACGACCTCGAGGGTGCGGCCGGCGTTGCGCTCGGCCTCGGGCTCGCCGAGGCAGACGACCGCCATCAGACCCGCGCGCCATGCGGCGACGGCCTTGGCGGCGACGAGCGCGTCGGTTTCGCCATGATCGGACCGACGTTCGGAGTGGCCGACGATCACCGCCACGGCGCCGGCGTCGGCGAGCATCTCGGCCGAGATGTCGCCGGTGTGCGCCCCGGCGGGTTCGGGGCGGCAGTCCTGGCCGCCGAGCGGCCAGCCGCGGTCGGCGAGCCGGGAAAGGAGCGTGGCGGGCGGGCAGATCAGCACGTCGCAGGCCGGGGCCGGGCAGGCGGCGCGCAAGGCGTCGAGCTCGGTCGCGGCGGCGGCGAGGCCGTGCATCTTCCAGTTCCCGGTGACGAGCTTGCGCGGCATACGACCTCCTCGGTTGGCGGCCGGTGCTAGCAGAGGAACGTCGTCAGGGAAAGTCGGGATAGGCCGCCGCCAGCGCACGGCGCGCCCAGGCGCAGGCCTCCGCCGGGTCGTCGAGGGCGGCATCGGGCAGGGACCAGTAGCCGAGGCGCTGGGGGTTGCCGGATTTCACGTAGACGAAGGGCTCGGCGCCGGCCGCGGCGAGCGCGTCGGCGAAGGCGCCCGTGGCCTTGAGGAAGATGCGGTCTTCGGGTCCGACGAGGGCGAAAACGCGCCCCGCTGCGTAGATTGCGAGGCCGCCCATCATGGCGCGGGCGCTGACGTGGCCGAGGTCGTCGAACAGTTCCAGCGCAAACGCGCGGGGCGCGGCGGAGACGGCCACGGGACGGGTTACTGGTTGGCGAACTTGATCGATTCGCCGCAGCCACAGGCCTCGGTCACGTTGGGGTTGTTGAAGCGGAAGCCCGACTCGAGCAGTCCGGCGGCGTAGTCGATCTCGGTGCCGAACAGGAACATCTGCGCCATCGGCGCGATCATCACCCGCGCGCCGTTCTGCTCGACGACCTCGTCGTGGGGCGAGACCTCGGCGGCGTATTCCATGGTGTATTCCATGCCGGCGCAGCCGCCATTCTTGACGCCGATGCGCAGGCCCTGGGCGCCCTCGGCCATCAGCCGGGCGACCTGCGCCTCGGCGGCGGGGGTCAGCGTCACGGGAGACTTGCCGGGGATGCCGAACATCGGAGCGCCTTTCCTGAACGTTCCGCTAAGGTAATGCGGCCGGCCGTCGGGCTCAAGGGGCGAGGGCGGCAAGGGCGGCGCGGGTGGCGTAGCCCGCGGCGATCGCCCAGGCGAAGCTCGCGAGCGTGCCGATGATGACGTATTCGCTGACGTGGCGATCGTCCTCGCGGGCGAGCTCGCTGAAGCGCAGGATGGATTTGGCCGCGATCAGGAAGCCGATGGCGCCCGGCTCCTCGGCCAGCACGAGCATCAGGATCACCAGTCGCTCGAGCCGGCCGATCAGCCGGCCGCCGAGCGGCAGGCTGTCGGGCGCGGCGAGCCGGACGCCGGTCATCATCTCGCGCACCGCGTGGCCGCCGGCCCAGACCGCGACGACCATGCCTGCGTTCAGCGCCATCGCCTCGGGCAAGCGGGCGAGCGGCGGGAACGTCGCGGCAGCGGGCCCCGCCCAGAGCCCGGCCGCCCAGGCCTCGGGAAAGAGCGCCGCCCCCAGGGCGATGATCGCCACGTGGGCCGCCTGGTCGAGCGCGAAGGGGCGAAAGCCCGGCCCGCCCCAGCGCAGCTTGGCCGCGTCGATGGCCGCGTGGCTGACCGCGATCAACGCCACCAGCCAGGGCGCGGGCGGCAGGCCGAGCGCGATCCAGGTCGCCGCCGTCACGATCGCCACGTGCAGCAGCATCACCCGGGCTTCGCGCTTGCGCGCGACCATGGTGTCGGTCTGCAGCACGAAGTCGCCGAGCACATGGCCGAGCACGAGGGCGACGGCGGTCTCGATCATCGCCCGTCTCCGGCGGGCGCCCGCCCGAACTCGGCCTCCCAGGCCGCCAGCGCGCTGCGGATCGCCGGCAGGCCCGCCCCGGTCAGCCGGTAGCTGATGGCCTGCGGCGTGATCCCCAGCCGCGCCGCGAGCGCGCGAGCCGGCGGCGCGTCGGGGTCGAGGGCCAGCGCCACCGCTTCGGCCTGCGGCCGGGTCCAGCGCGCGCTTCGCTCGTCGAGCAGGTCGACCAGCGCGCGGTGCATCTCGCCTACGTCCGCGCCGTCGACCGCGAGCCTCCGCCCGCGGCCCATGGTGTCGAGCGCCCGGCCCGAGGCGGCGAAAGCGGGCCCGTCCGCGTCGGCGAGGCTGGCCGTGCCGAGGCTGTCCACCCCGCCGACGCCGATCGCCGCGCGGGTGGCGAGGCCGTCCGGCGCCGCGGCGAGCGCGGCGATCACGCGCAGCGCCGCGCGCAGCGCGCGGCCGGGATCGGCGAGGTGCATCTGCCAGCCGTCGCCGCGAAACCGGGTGAAGCGGGCGTCCGCGCCCGGGGTCCAGCCGGCGATCTCGGTCGCGGCCGCGGCGAGGCGCGCCATGGCGCGCTCAACCGCGGCCGGCCCGGCCCGGCTGGAGCCCACCAGGTCGCCGGTCAGGATCGCGGCTCGGCTGGAGTGCGGGCGCAGCGGACGGCCTCGTGGCGGAATTGCTGCGGAAAGTCTAAAGGCTTGATATGTAGAAATCAAGCGTCCTGGCTTGGTGTGGTGACGGGATGGATCGCCGTCCCGCTCACATGAAGCCGAGTTCGAGCCGCGCCTCGTCCGACATCATGTCCATGCCCCACTGTGGTTCCCAGACCAGCTGGACGTCGACGTGGCGCACGCCGGGCAAGGGCGTGATCGCCTCGGCGACCCAGCCGGGCATCTCGCCGGCCACCGGGCAGCCGGGCGCGGTCAGGCTCATGGCGATGTTCACGTCGGAGTCCGGCGTGATCTCGATCGTGTAGACGAGGCCGAGGTCGTAGATGTTCACCGGAATTTCGGGATCGTGCACGGTGCGGCACGCCTCGACCACCGCATCATAGAGCGGATGATCCGTGGTCGAGGGCTTGATCAGCGGGGTCCCCTCCATGGGGGCGTCGGTCTCGACGTTCATGCACTCGGGCTCCCTATTCCCGACCGGTTATATAAGGATTGCGCCCGCCGGGTAAAGGCGGGCGAACGCGCCGAGGCTCGATCGGTCAGTCGAGGCCCATGCAGTTGGCGTAAAAGGTGACGGTGGCGGGCCAGTCGGAAAAAATGCCGGCGACGCCGACCTGTTGCGTAAGCACGTCGACGAGCCGGTAGATCGCGCCGTCCGAGGTCACCACGTCCTCGATCGACTGGTAATACCAGCCGCCGCCGCTGGCGAGCGGGCCAGAGCGTTCGAGCGTCCAGGTGATCAGATTCAGGCCCGCCTCCTTAGCGGCCTTGGCGTAGGCCGACGGCACGATCGCGCCGCTCTCGGAGGTCACGAGCACGAAGAGCGGCGGCGCGAGGTAGTTCACGCCCTGCGCCTTCAGCTCGGCCAGATCGTGACCCCAAGTGGCGGGGTCCATGTTGTCGAAGCCTTCGATGCCGTCGGGATCGACCAGGTAGACCGCCTGGGCGCCGAACTCCGGCTCGTTCTCGATCCAGTAGAGCACGTCGGCCAGGTTGAACGACTGGGCCCAGACGTCCGCGGCCGGGACGCCCGCGGCCTTGTACTCGTCGATCAGCTTCTGGGCGTAGGCCTCCTGGGAGAAGCCATCGAAGGGCATCTCCACGGAGGGCGACTTCAGCTCGGGCGTGAACTTCGCGCCGAGCGAGCGGAAGAGCTCGATCGATTCGGCGTGGGTCATCAGCGTGCCGGGCGAGTAGAGGTCGGTGCGCCAGGGGGCCGTGGCGGCCATGTAGCTCTCGACGTCGGTCGCGGTGGCGTCAGCGGCGTCCATCTTGCCTTCCAGCGTGCGGAACTCCGCGAGGGTCAGCTCGGAGGTGCGGCACTCGGCGGCGGCCTCGGTCTCGCCCTCGGCGGGCGTGAAGGGGGCGACGCAGGTCGACGCGAGGTCGGTGGCGAGGATGTTGGTGGAGGTGTGCAGGTCGTTCTGCGCGTGGCGGCAGACGAGCTCCTGGTCCTTGGTGAAGGTGACGTCGCATTCGAGAACCCCCGCGCCCATGCGGGCGGCGGCGACGTTCGATTCGACCGTGTGCTCGGGGAACTGCAGCGGCGCGCCGCGGTGGCCGATGGAGAAGAGCTTGGGCACCATCGGCTGGCCGACGCAGGCGGCGAGCTTTTCCTTGAGGGGGCCTTCCTCCAGCGCGTCCGCGAGAAAGGCGGGGCGGGGCCCGACGTCCACCCCCTGCGCGAACGCGGGCGCGGCGAGGGCGGCGAGGGCGAGCGACAGGATCGGGCGCATGGGGTTCTCCGGGTGGTGCCAACTCCGACGTGAACGCGGGTTCGTGGCGGTTCAGCGACGGTTCCGCGAAGGTTTGTCGAAATCGCCGTCGGCGGGTATGACGGCGCCATGTCAGCCGTCGCTTTCGAGATCGCCGCCCGGTCCGGGCGCGCCCGGACCGGGGTCCTGCGCCTGCCGCGGGGCGAGATCCGCACGCCCGCGTTCATGCCGGTGGGGACCGCGGCCACGGTCAAGGCGATGCTGCCCGAGAGCGTCGCCGCGACCGGGGCGGACGTCGTGCTGGGCAACACCTACCACCTGATGCTGCGGCCCGGCGCGGAGCGGGTGGCGCGGCTGGGCGGACTGCACCGGTTCATGAATTGGCAACGGCCGATCCTGACGGACTCGGGCGGGTTCCAGGTGATGAGCCTGGCGGAGCTGAGAAAGCTGACGGAAGAGGGCGTGACGTTCCGCAGCCACGTGGACGGGGCGAAGCACGTGCTGAGCCCCGAGACGAGCATGGAGATCCAGCGGCTGCTGGGGTCGGACATCGTGATGGCCTTCGACGAATGCACGCCCTTTCCGGCGACGCGGGCGCAGGCGGAGGCAAGCATGCGGCTGTCGATGCGCTGGGCGGCGCGAAGCCGGGAGGCGTTCGGCGACCGGCCGGGGCATGCGTTGTTCGGCATCCAGCAGGGGTCGGTCTATCCCGACCTGCGGGCGGAGAGCGCGGCGGCGCTGGCGGGGATCGGGTTCGATGGCTACGCGATCGGCGGGCTCGCTGTGGGCGAGGGGCAGGCGGCGATGTTCGAGGTGCTGGAGTACGCGCCGGGGATGCTGCCCGAGGATCGGCCGCGGTACCTGATGGGGGTGGGCAAGCCCGACGACATCGTGGGCGCGGTGGTCCGGGGGGTGGACATGTTCGACTGCGTGCTGCCGACGCGGTCGGGGCGCACGGGGCAGGCGCTGACGCGGCGGGGGGCGGTGAACCTGAGGAACGCGCGGCATGCGGACGATCCGCGGCCGCTCGACCCGGACTGCGTCTGTCCGACCTGCCGGGGGTATGGCCGGGCCTATCTGCACCACGTGGTCAAGGCCGGCGAAATCATCGCGGCGATGCTGCTGACCTGGCACAACCTGCACTATTATCAGGAGTTGATGGCAGGGCTGCGGGCGGCGATCGCCGAGGGGCGGCTCGCGGGATTCGTGGCGGGGTTCGAGGCGGCGCGGGCGGAGGGCGATTTGGAGCCGGTCTAGGACCGCGCCAAGGGTGTTGCACGTGTAACTGCTCACCCCCGATCAGGCGGACTGGAGGGGCAGCGGGTTGCCTTTGAGGGTAAGGGCGATGGCGTGGAGGGGCGGGATGGCGCGTCGTCGGGCGGTTTCCAGGGTCGAGCGGAGGTCGGCGTAGAGGCTGGCGC
>JANOEW010000394.1:0-3915 GCA_031413475.1 Amaricoccus sp. | reverse complement strand
CCAGCGGCCGATGCGCTGGTGGTTTCACCTGATCGCGCGCCAGCGCTCGCACGAGCTGTTCATGCTCAACCTGCTGCTGGTCACGCTCGGGCTCGCGGCGCTGACCGAGGTGGCCGGGCTCTCGCTCGCGCTCGGCGCCTTCCTCGCCGGGATGCTGATCGCCGAGACCGACTACCGCTACCAGGTCGAGGAGGACATCGCGCCGTTCCGCGACGTGCTGCTCGGGCTCTTCTTCGTCACCGTCGGCATGTCGCTCGACCCGGGCGTGGTCGCGCGCCACGCCGGTTACGTGCTGCTGGTGCTCGCCGCGGTCGTGCTCGCCAAGCTGCTGCTGATCTTTGCGCTCGCGCGGTTGTTCGGCGCGGCGCCCGCGACCGCGATGCGCACCGGCCTCTACCTGGCGCAGGCGGGCGAGCTCGCGATCGCGATGCTCGTGCTGGCCGGCCAGTTCCGCGTCATCGAGGGGCCGATCGTGCAGATCGTCGTCGCGGCGATGGTGCTGTCGATGCTCTCCGCGCCGCTGGTGATCCAGTTCGCCGAGCCGATCGTCCGCCGGCTCAGCGCGAACGACTGGCTCGCGCGCGCGGCGCAGATCACCGCGGTGGCGACCGAGGCGATGGCGCGCCAGGATCACGTGATCATCTGCGGCTACGGCCGCAGCGGGCAGAACCTCGCCCGCCTGCTCGAGGCCGAGGACATCGCGTTCGTCGCGCTGGACAACGACCCGCAACGCGTGCGCGAGGCGGCCGGCGCCGGCGGCACCGTCGTCTACGGCGACGCCGGCCGGCGCGAGACCTTGCGCGCCGCCGGGCTCGCCAAGGCGCGCGCCGTCGTCGTGACCTTCGCCGACGTGCCGCTCGCGCTCAAGATCCTGCACGTGGTCCAGCACGAGCACCCGGAGGTCCCGGTCGTCGTGCGCACCGTCGACGACGCCGAGCTCGACCGGCTGCTCAAGGCCGGCGCGGCGGAAGTCGTGCCCGAGGTGCTCGAGGGCAGCCTGATGCTGGCGTCGCACTCGCTGCTGCTGCTCGGCGTGCCGCTCAGCCGCATCCTCGCGCGGATCCGCGCGATCCGGGAAGAGCGCTACAGCCTGTTCCGCGGGTTCTTCCACGGCGCGACCGACGCCGCCGATGCGGCGGACAACCTGCAGGCGCGGCTCAAGTCGGTGCTCATTTCCGAACGCGCCGCCGCGGTCGGCCGTACGCTCGGGGAACTCGACCTCGCCGGCCTGGTCGAGGTAAGCGGGGTGCGGCGGCGCGGCTCGCGCTCCACCGCGCCCGACCCGGAGTGGCGCTTCGAGCCGGGCGACGTCGTCGTGCTGCTCGGGCGGCCGGCGGATCTCGCTGTGGCGGAAGGGCGACTGCTGGACGGGCAGTGACGCATGGACGAACGGGCGGGAGGCGGCGCGCTACGCGATAACTGACCGCGGGTCATTGCGGCCGGATGCCCGCCCCCCTACAATCGTCGTTTTTCTTTCGCCGTCCCCCCGTCCTTGACCGATTCCCGCAACGATCCCGAAACACCGACCGTCGGCCGCCACGCGCCCGTCGCGGTGGAACTCGACCAGGTGACGTTCGGCTACGACCGGACGCGGTCGATCCTGAGCGGCATCACGATGAGCATCCCGCGCGGGAAGGTCGTCGCGATCATGGGCGGGTCGGGCTGCGGCAAGACGACGATCCTCCGGCTGATCGGCGGGCAACTGAAGCCGCGCGCCGGGCGCGTGCTCGTCGGCGGCCGTTCGGTCCCCGACCTGGACCGCGCGGGGTTGTACAGACTGCGGCGCGAAGTCGGGATGCTGTTCCAGTTCGGCGCGCTGTTCACCGACATGACCGTGTTCGAGAACATCGCGTTCCCGCTGCGCGAGCACACCGATCTCGACGGGGACCTGATCCGCGACATCGTGCTGATGAAATTGAACGCGGTCGGCCTGCGCGGCATCGCGCAGTCGAAGCCGTCGGCGCTGTCCGGCGGCATGGCGCGCCGCGTCGCGCTCGCGCGCGCGATCGCGCTGGACCCGATGCTCGTGCTCTACGACGAGCCCGTCGCCGGACGCGACCCGATCTCGCTCGGCATCGTCGGCCAGTTGATCCGCAAGCTCAACGACGCGCTCGGGATCACCTCGGTGGTGGTCACGCACGACGTCTACGAATCGCTCAAGATCGTCGACTACATGTACTTCGTGTCCGAGGGCCGCATCGTCGCGCAGGGAACGCCGGACGAGGTCCGCGCGTCGTCCGACCCGTTCCTGCGCCAGTTCATCGACGGCGAGCCGGACGGCCCGGTGCCGTTCCACGTCAACGCGCCGCCGCTCGCCGAGGGGTTCGCCGTTGCCGGCTAGCGCGCTCGTCGATGGACTGCGCCGCCTCGGCGCCGGCACCCGGCACGGCATCGCGCGGCTGGGCTTCGCGGCGCGCTTCGGCGTCGCCGTGCTGCGCCACTCGCCCGAGGCGCTGCGCCGCTTCCGGCTCACGATGCGCGAGATCTACTTCGCGGGCGTGCTGTCGCTCGTCATCATCCTCGTGTCGGGGTTGTTCATCGGGATGGTGCTCGCGCTGCAGGGCTACGACGTCCTGCAGCGCTACGGCGCGGACGAATCGCTCGGCGTGCTGGTCGCGCTCTCGCTCGTGCGCGAGCTCGGGCCGGTGGTGGCCGGCCTCCTGTTCGCGAGCCGCGCCGGCAGCGCGATCACGGCCGAGATCGGCCTCATGAAGGCGACCGAGCAGCTCTCGGCGATGGAGATGATGGCCGTGGACCCGCTCGCCCGCGTGGTCGCGCCGCGCTTCTGGGGCGGCGTGGTCTCGATGCCGCTGCTCGCCGCGCTGTTCTCGACGATGGGCATCTATGGCGCCTACCTGGTCGGCGTGCGCCTCATCGGCATCGATGCGGGTGCGTTCTGGGGCAACATGCAGGCCGCCGTCGACTTCCGCCAGGACGTGGTCAACGGCATCATCAAGAGCGTCGTGTTCGGCGCGATCGTCAGCCTGATCGCCGTGTTCGAGGGCTACGACGCCGCGCCGACCGCCGACCGCCGAGGGCGTGTCGAGCGCGACGACGCGCACGGTGGTCGGTTCCGCGCTCGCGATCCTCGCGGCCGACTTCATGCTCACCGTCTTCATGTTCCGCGGCACCGGCGTGGTCTGACCCGCCGCTGCCGATCACCGAAAGCCCGAACCGCCATGAACCGCTCCGTCATCGACCTCTGGGTAGGCATCTTCGTCGCGCTGGGGCTGGGTGCGCTGCTGTTCCTCTCGCTCAAGGTCGGCAACCTGCTCGAAACGCGCACCACCGCGGGATACCACCTGGAGGCGTCGTTCTCCAACATCGGCGGACTCAAGGCGCGCGCCCCGGTGAAGGCCGCCGGCGTCGTGGTCGGCCGCGTCGAGAACATCCGCCTCGACGCGCAAACCTACGACGCGGTGGTCACGATGGCGGTCGACTCACGCTACCGCTTCTCGAAAGACACGATCGCCTCGATCAACACCTCGGGACTGCTGGGCGAGGTCTACATCGGCCTCGACGTGGGCGGCGACACGCAGATCCTCGCCGACGGCGGGCGCATCGCCAAGACGCAGTCCGCGGTGGTGCTGGAGAAGCTGATCAGCCAGTTCCTCTTCGACAAGGCGCAGACCGGGGGCGCAAAGTGAGCGCGCCGCGCGCGCTGTCGCGCCTGGTCGCCGCGGCATGCGCCGTGCTCGTCGTGCAGGGCTGCGCGACGACCGGCGGCGGCGCGCCGCCGAAGTACGACCCGTTCGAGCCGTTCAACCGCGCGATGTACGCGGTCCACCGGCCGATCGACGACTACTTCATGCGCCCGGTGGCGCAGGCCTGGGTCGACTACGTGCCGAAGCCGATGCAGATGGCCGTCACGAACTTCTTCGGCAACATCGAGGACGGCTTCTCGGCGCTCAACGG
>JANOEW010000393.1:0-11320 GCA_031413475.1 Amaricoccus sp. | reverse complement strand
CAGCCGGATCGGCGTGACGACAAAGGTGTCGAACATCCGGGCCTGTTGCGTGACCGGGACGATGTCGCCGTAGCCGACTGTCGTGACGGTGATCGCCGTGAAATACAGAATGTCCAGAAAGCTGACGTGGTCGTCGATGTTGTCACGCAGGCCGCCGCGGTCGAACCAGTGGCCGGCGATCGCCACCCCGATCAGCGCCAGCGCGAACAGACTGCGCCAGACCAGGGACATCCAGCCGGATCGGACGGGCGACCACCGCAACTTCGGCAGCATCTCGCGGCGGGGCGGCAGGGCGCGCATCGCCGCAGTATAGAACCGCGCGCGGGTTTCGCCGTAACCCCAAATGTGCGGGCCCTGGCGCTCGACGCCGCGGCGGCACTTCGACGCGGCAGTCCGGCGCCCGGGCCCGGCGGCGCTAACCCGCTGGTAACCCTGCCGGCCTACTGCTGGCTCCAGATGCGTTCGAGGAGAAGCCCGAGCCATGGTCCGTCCGCTCGTCCTGGCGCTCGTGTTCTGCGCCGCGCTCGTCCCATACGCGGCGTCCGCAGCTGCGGCGGAGGAAGACCTCGACGCGGCGATGTGCGAGCGCGCGATCCTCAACGGTGCGCGGCGGGGCGGCGTGCCGCCGCAGGTTCTGCACGCGGTTGCGTTGACCGAGACCGGACGCAAGACGAACGGCCGGGTCCGGCCCTATCCATGGGCAATCAATCGCGAGGGCAAGGGGCACTGGTTCGAGACGCGCGAGGAGGCGCTCGCCTTCGCCGAGGCGTCGCTCCGCGACGGCCGCCGTTCCTTCGACGTGGGCTGCGTGCAGATCAACTACCGCTGGCACGGCCACGCCTTTCCCAGCCTCGACGACATGTTCGACCCGGAGTGGACCGCGACCTACGCCGCGCAATTCCTGCGCACGCTCTACGAGGAACGCGGCGACTGGTCGGCGGCGGCCGGGGCCTACCACTCGCTGACGCCGGAGAACGCCAACGTCTACCGCGAACGCTTCGACCGCCTGCTCGCCGGCCTCGACCCGGCCGCGCTGACCGCCGACGAGACGCTGCTCGCCGCCGTTCCAGGCGACGGCCGCAGCACCCGGGCGGCGCGGCGCCAGGCCGACCGGCGCGAGGCGGCGGCGCGCATTCGTGACGCCGGCCCGCCGCCCGAGCCGGTGATGGGCAGCCTCGCCGGTCTCGCGAACGCGCCGGCCGGGCCGGGGCTGCTGGTTCAGGGCGGCCCGATTCTGAGCCAAGGCACGCCATTGCTGACCGCCGCCGGCGGCAGCCTGTTCTGAGCGCGCCGCGATGCCACGGACCCTGAGTCTCAGCGCGCTCTACCAGCCCACGGTGCTGCTCGCGATGGCGCTGATGGCGGTCATCGTGATGATGGTCCTGCCGATGCCGGCCTTCATCCTGGACCTCGGCCTCGCAGCCTCGTTCGCGCTCGCTATCCTGATCTTCACCATCACGCTGTTCATCAACAGGCCGCTCGACTTCTCGGCTTTCCCGACGATCCTGCTCGCTTCGCTGATGCTGCGGCTGTCGCTGAACGTCTCCTCGACCAAGCTGATCATCGGCCAGGGCCACACCGGCACCGACGCCGCCGGCCACGTCATCGAGGGGTTCGCCATGTTCATCATGGGCGGCTCGGTGGCGCTGGGGCTTGTGGTGTTCATCGTGCTGCTGATCGTCAACTTCATCGTCATCACCAAGGGCGCCGGCCGTATGGCCGAGGTCGGCGCCCGCTTCGCGCTCGACGGCATGCCCGGCAAGCAGCTCGCCATCGACGCCGACATGGCGGCGGGCGCGATCACCCACGAGCAGGCCCGCGAGCGCCGGCGGATCGAGCAGGAGGAGACCACGTTCTTCGGCTCGCTCGACGGCGCCTCGAAGTTCGTCAAGGGCGACGCGGTGGCGGGGCTGCTGATCACCGTGATCAACCTGGTCGTCGGCATCGCGATCGGCGTGCTGGCGCATTCGATGCCGGTGGGCGAAGCGTTCCGCACCTATTCGATCCTGACCGTCGGCGACGGGCTGGTGACGCAAATCCCCGCCGTGATCATCTCGATCGCCGCCGCCATGCTGCTCTCCAAAGGCGGGCTGATCGGCTCTACCGACAAGGCGCTCATCGGCCAGCTCGGCGGCTATCCGGCCGCGCTGGCCACGGTCGCGTTCCTCATGGCGATGTTCGCGCTCATTCCTGGCCTGCCATTGGTGCCGTTCCTGATCGGCGCGGCGGCGCTGGCGGGCGCGGGCTGGCTCGCGCGGATCAGTGCTGCGAAGCGTGCGGCCGCGGCGGCCGCGCCCGAAACGGCGGCGGCCGCGCCGCGCACGAAATCGCTCGGCGACTTTCTCGACGTCGACGAAATCCACATGGAATTCGCGCCCGACCTGGTGCCGGTGGTGATGGACGCGGCGACCGGGCTCGACGCCCGCATCGCCAACATGCGCAACCACATCGCCGGCGAATTCGGACTGATCCTGCCCGAGATCCGCCTGACCGACAACGCCGGCCTCGCGCCGGGAACTTACGCGATCCGCATCCAGGGCGTCGAGGCGGCACGCAGCCGCATCGAGACCGACCAGGTTCTGGTGCTGCTCCCCGAGGAGAACGCCGACGCCCCCGAGGGCCGCGACGTCGCCGAGCCGGTCTACGGCGCACCGGCGCGCTGGGTGGCGGCCGCCAAGCAGGAGGAGGCGGCGCTGATGGGCCTCGCCGTCATTACCCCGGTCGAGGTCGTAGCGACCCACCTGCTCGAGATCGTCAAGGCGAGCTTCGGGCGGCTGTTCAACCGCCGCGCCCTGCGCAAGCTGCTCGACGAGTTCACCGCGCTGTCCGACCCCAAGCGCGCCGAGGCGAACCGCCGCATCCTCGAGGAGTTCGTGCCCGACAAGTTTCCGGTCGACACCTTGCAGGCGGTGCTCCGGCTGCTGCTCGACGAGCGCGTCTCGATCCGCAACCTCGCGCTGATCTTCGAGGCGATCGCCGAGGTCTACGGCCCGCAGGTCGGCGCCGAGGCGATCACCGAGCATGTGCGCCACCGCCTCGGCTTCCAGCTCGTCGCCGAGATCCAGGAGGCCGACGGAGCGTTGCCGCTGATCCAGCTCGCGCCCGCCTGGGAAGAGACCTTCCAGAAGTTCCAGCTGCCTGAAGGCTCGGGCATCGTCGACGTCGCGCTGCCGCCCGCCGAGTTCAACCGCCTCGCCAACTCGGTCGCCGAAAAGATCGCCGCCGCCGGCGCGCAGGGCCGCTACCCCGCCGTGGTGACTTCGACCAAGCGGCGGCGCTTCCTGCACACGGTGCTCAGCGCCAAGGGCATCCGCAACCCGGTGCTGAGCTTCGAGGAGATCGGCGCCCGCGCCCGCCCCGCCGTGCTCGGGCTCGCATGATCGAGGGCCTCGCGCAGGTGCTCGACCTGACCGAAGCGGGGCTCGCGGCGCTGGTGCTGGTGTTCGTGCGGGTCGGCGCGGTGATGGCGCTGCTGCCCGGCTTCGGCGAGCAGCTCATCCCCGCCAGGGTGCGCCTCGCGCTCACCGTCGCCTTCACCCTCGTGGTCGCGCCGATGGTGGCGCCTGCGGCGCTGGCAATCGACCCGGACCGGCCATACTTCCTGCTGATGCTGATCGAGGCCGGGGCCGGCCTGCTGATCGGCTTGGCGATCCGCCTGCTCGTGCTCGCGCTGCAGCTCGCCGGTTCGATCGCGGCGCAATCCACCTCGCTCGCCCAGATCTTCGGCGCGGGGGCCACGCCCGACCCGATGCCCGCGATCGGCAACATCCTGATGCTCGCCGGCGTCACGCTCGCGGTGGCGGGCGACCTGCACGTAAAGGCCGCGCTCGCGATGGCGCGGTCCTACGATATCCTGCCGATCGGCGCCGCGCTGCCAGCGTCGGACGTGGCCGCTTGGGGCGTGGCGCGCGTCGCCATGGCCTTCGCGCTCGGCTTCTCGCTGGCGGCGCCCTTCGTCATCGCCGCCTTCGCCTACAACGTGGCGCTCGGCGCGATCAACCGCGCCATGCCGCAGCTGATGGTCGCGTTCGTCGGCGCGCCGGCGATAACCGCGGGGACGATCCTGCTGCTTCTGCTCGCGAGCCCGCTGATCCTCACCTACTGGGGCGGCCGGCTCGACGCCACGCTCGCCGACCCCTTCGGCCAGCCGCGGTGAGCGAAGGCGCGGATAGCGGCGACAAGGCCCACGACCCGACGCCATCGCGGATCGAGGAGGCGCGGCGCAAGGGCGACGTGCCGCGCTCGGCGGACGTCAACGCGGCGGCGGGCTATCTCGGCCTGCTGGCGGCGGTGCTGGCGTTCGGGGCCTGGAGCGTCGACCGCGCCGCCGCGACGCTGATGATCTTCATCGACCAGCCCGACCGCCTGATCGGCCGCGTGCTCGGCCCCGGCGGCGCTGGGCTCACCGCCGGCATCGTCGGCGAGGCCGCCACGGCCCTGGCGCCGCTCTTCCTCTTGCCCTTCGCCGCCGTGCTCGTCGGCCTGTTCGCCCAGCAGGCGGTCGTCTTCTCGACCTCAAAGCTGGATCCGAAGCTGTCGAAGCTGTCGCTGGTCGCGAACGCGAAGCAGAAATTCGGGCCCACCGGCCTCGTCGAGTTCGCCAAGGCGACGGTCAAGCTCATCGCCGTCGCCACCGCGCTCTTCCTCGTGCTGATGGGCGATCTCGACACGATGATCGGCGCCGCCACCGCCGATCCGCGTGTGCTGGGCGCCTTGCTCGCGGACCAGCTCGTCACGCTCCTGGTCATCGTCTGCCTGATCGCCGTCGCCATCGGCGGCCTCGACCTCGTCTGGCAGCGCTTCGACCACGCGCGCAAGCTGCGCATGTCGCTTCAGGAGATCAAGGAGGAGGTGCGGCAGTCCGAGGGCGATCCGCACGTGAAGGCGCAACGCCGCAGCCGCGGCGAGGCCATCGCCATGAACCGGATGCTGCTCGACGTGCCGAAGGCCGACGTGGTGATCGTCAATCCGACGCACTATGCCGTGGCGCTGAAATGGTCGCGCGCCAAGGGCGCGGCGCCGGTCTGCGTCGCCAAGGGTGAGGACGAGGTCGCCCTTCGCATCCGCGAGATCGCGTCGACCGCGAAAATCCCGATCCACGCCGATCCGCCGACCGCCCGCGCGCTGCATGCGACCACGACGATCGGCCGCGAGATATCGCCCGAGCACTACCGCGCTGTCGCCGCCGCGATTCGCTTCGCCGACCGCATGCGCCGCGCCGCCCGCGCCCGAGGCGGGTCGTGACGCCGGCCCGGCTGCGCGACCTACTGGCGCTCGCCGAGGCGCGGAAGGCGCGCGACCTCGCGCGGCTGGAGGCGCTGATCGCCGCTGACCGGACGCTGGCGCACCAGGCGCTAGACCTCGCCGGCACGCATGCCCGAGACATGGCCGAGGGAGCCGGATCGACGCCGCTGGCGCTGCTCGGCCATCGTTTAATTTGGGCCGACGGACGCCTGACCGCACTTCGGGCCGCCCGCGCGCGCCTCGGGACCGAGATCGCGGACGTTCGTGCGGCGGCGACCATCAGCCTCGGCAAGCATCGCGCCCTGGAACATCTGCTGGAACGCGCCTTGCGCACCACGCGAGCTCAACACGAGGCCCGCGCCGAACGCGACGCGCCTCCGGCGGCGAGAGGTCAGGCCGGGGAGCGGTCGTGACTTGTCAGCGCAAAGCTCGGCAGATCGATC
Source organism: Amaricoccus sp. (assembly GCA_031413475.1). Classification (GTDB taxonomy): domain Bacteria; phylum Pseudomonadota; class Alphaproteobacteria; order Rhodobacterales; family Rhodobacteraceae; genus Amaricoccus. Next base: position 5,633 of record JANOEW010000393.1, on the reverse strand, counting down.
CCCTTGAAGACCGCGGCCCAGATTTCGCCAGGGCAAAGCGGATGCGCGTCGGTCAACGTGCCGGTAGTGACGATCTCGCCCGCCTCCAGCGGCGTGGCGCCCGGATGGCGCGCGATCTCGGCGACCAAGAACCGCAGCGCTGAAAGTGGCCCGCCGAACACGTTGCGCGCGTGGCCGCGGTCGCGCGGCGATCCGTCCCGACTCAGCTCCACTGTGAAGTCGGCGAGCGCGGCGCCCCAGGCGGCTCGGTCCGCGCGGACCTCCCGCCCGGGCCCGATGAACAGCGCCCCGTGCAGGCCGAAGGCGGCGGCGGCCTCCGGCCCGTTCATCCGCCAGCCGGGATAGACCGAATGCACGATCTCGAAGCCGTGGGCGACCCAGTCGACGCATCCGAGCAGCGCCGTCTCGTCCATGCCCGCCGCCGGCGCGCGGGCGAGGTGCAGCACCACCTCGGGCTCGATACGCGGCTCGGGCAGGCCGGCGAGGGTGCACACGGCCGTCGTCTCGACCCAGTGCACCGTGCTGTCGTAGACGTAGTTCCACATTGGCGCGTCGACGCCGTAGCGCTCCCAAATCGTGGTGTTGGTAAAGCCGATCTTGCGCCCCACAGGGCGCTCACCCCGCGCCCGACGCAGCTGCGCCACGCGGTCGACCACGGCGTAGGCCTCCGCCATGCCGAGCCCGGGAAAGCCGTTCCGCTGCGCCCCGGTGCCCAGGAGCGGCAAAAGCTCCGCCGCGATCGCTTCGGCCCGATCCGTTCGCATCCGTGCCTCCCGCGCCGTGCCGGCAAACTTGCAGCGCCCTTGCGGGCGGAGCAAGGGCGGCGCTTCAGAACACCATGCTGATGCCGAAGTCGGCGACGGTGGCGGCCTCCAGCTCGGGGGCGAAGTCGGCGTCGCCGGGGTCGCCGAACGACCCGCGCCCGTAGGTGCGAGCGACCCCGCCATTGACGCTGGCCCCGCCGCCGAGGTCATAGGAGAGCGACGCGCCGTAGCTATCGGAGCCGTCGAAGGCGTCGATGCCGCCATTCGATGCTTCGAGCACCGTGGAGTAGTATGCGCCGACGGACCACGCGTCGAATCCCGCCGTGCCGCCGAGCACGAGGAACTGCAAATCGCCGGTGTCGCCGGTCGAGGCGTCGGTGTAGACGACGCCGCCCTCGAAATCGCCGTAAACCCCCCGCAATCCAACCGACCACTGATCACCCGCCGGGACGAACACGCCCCGCGGCTCGGGATCGGTCGGTTCGGTCCGGAACTCCTCGAAGTCGTAGTAGCCGGCGCCGCCGGTCACGCTGCCGCCGTCGAACTCAAGCGTGTAGCTCGCGCCGACGCCCACGTCCTCGAGGCCGCGGTTGGTCGACAGCGACGCGCCGAACCCGCCGACGTTGTAGTCGTAGCGCACCGTCGGGCGCGCCTCGGGGTCGTTGGCGAAGTTGATCGAATCGTCCCCGAAGCCGCCGCCATTGGAAACGAACGGCGTTTCGTTGAGGTCGCCGAGCCCGGTCAACGACAGGTTCCCCGACGCGTCGCCCACATGCTGCTCGTCCGCGCCGTTGGTGTCGCCGTAGGTCAGCGTTCCCCAGGCGCCCGAGACGAAGACGTCGCCATCGACCTGCCCGGTCGCGCTGGTGTCGCCGGTGCCGGCGCCGTTGGCGTTGTCCGCGCGGATTTCCGCGCCGAAAGTGATGCCGCTGTCCGATTCGCCGACCATGATCACGCCAAACTCGACGCGACTCACCGCGCGCAGGTCGTCGGAGGGGCCGAAGAGGGTCTCGACTTCGCGTTCGTCGGGCATACCCGGGTCGACGACCACGGTCTGCTTGGGTTCCTCGATCGCCGCGCCGTCGTTGTCGATGTTGTAGCCGACGCCAAGGTGCGACTCGCCGAACAGCGTGATCCCTTGAGCCGACGCGCCGCCGGCCGTTGCGACGGCCATAGCGAGGGATGCGACTACGATCCGCATCAAATAGACTCCTTGCTTGGATCCCAACTCACCTGGGAAATCGAGTTGACACGGAGTCACCGCGATTGCGCAGCGCTATTTTTCGTCGATGAGAACAAGTTGCCAAAGTGCAACGATCGACGTTTCACACGTCCTGCCGCGCAATTTCGGTGATCAGCACGTCGCTGACCGGGGCCTCGCCGAGCACCTCCCGCGCCGCGACCAACAGCGCCGAGCGCAGGTCCTCCATTTTCCGCCCGGTGGTGAAGGCGCCGTCGAATCCGCCGGAGTTGGCGTGGCGGAACATCGCGGCCAGAAAGCTGTCGCGTAGCCGCGGCGTCGCCGCCTCCACCTCGGTCGCGTTCGCGGCGGCGATCTCGACCGCGATCGAGGCCACGACCATGGCCACGACCTTCTCGCCGCGGAAGACGGGCACCACGAAGGGCCTGTCGATCGCGACGACCGCCGCGGCCTTTCCGGAGGGGGGACCCTTCGCCACGACGGGCGCGAACGGATCTGCGGCGGCGGGCTTGCAGGCATCGCCCTCGACGCAGGCCGCGGCGGCCTCGGGCGCCTCGGGCGCGGGTTTCAGCGCCACGCCCGCGCCCACCCCGGCGCCGAGGCCGAGCAGGGCGATCGCCAGCGGCGTCAGGATCCTCATCGCGCGCCCCTTAAAACGGCAGCACCCGGTCGACGACCTGCTGCCCCCAGCGCGGCTGCTGCGCCGTCGAGATCTGGCCGCGTCCGCCGTAGCTGATGCGCGCCCCGGCGATGCGATCGTAGTCGATGACGTTGTAGCGGCTGATGTCCTCGGGCTGCACGATGCCGACGACCTGCAGGTCGCGCAGTTCGTTGTTGACCCGCACCTCCTGGTCGCCCTGCACCACCAGATGCCCGTTCGGCAGCACGTCGACCACGGTCGCAGCGATCCGCAGCGTCAGCTTCTCGTTACGCCGGACCGAGCCGTTGCCGCGGAAGTCCGATTGCGATCCGATGTCGAGATTGCCCGACAACCCCTCGAGCTCGCGCGGGCGGATGTCGCCGCCGAGACCGAAGAACTCGTCGACCTCCAAGCCCTCGCTGCCCGAGCGCGAGCGCTGGGTCGAGTTGCGGATCTCCGCCTCCTCGTCGATCTCGATGACGATGGTCAGCAGGTCTCCGAGGTTGCGCGCCCGCCGGTCGCCGAGCAGGTTGGTCGGCCCCGTGCCCCACAGCGACGCCTGCTGATACGAATACCGCGCCGCCTGCGGCGGCGGCACCGCGATCGCCGCGCGCTCGGCGGTCATGATCGCGCCCGCCCCGGGCGTCGCCGCGCCGATTGTCGTCATCGGCGGCGCCGCCCCGATCGGGTTGTCGCCGCCGCAGGCCGCGAGCGCGACGGACGCGACCAGCGCCCCGAGAACCGATGCCTTCACTCGCCCACCTCCACGCTGCCGTCCGAAGCCACCGCGCCGGTCACGACCTGTTTCGAGCCGAGGTTCATCACCCGCACCCGGTCGCCCGCCCCGCCGCGGTCGAGCGCGCGGCCCTCCGCCGAGATCGCCAGCGGCCCGCGTAGGAACACCATCCGCACCAGCTGGTTGCGCTCGACGATCGCCGGCGGCCCCACCTGGCTGACCAGGATCGGCCGGCCCGGATAGAGCGTCACCCGCGCCTCGAGCCCCGCCGCCGCCTCGATCGTCTCGACGGCGCCGGGCACATCCTCGTCGGCGAGCGTCAGGTCCGACGCCGCGATCATCGTCTGCGCCCGGATCGCGCGCACCGGCGCCACGCTCGCGGCGAGCGCCGGCTGCGCCGCCAGCAGCGCCAGGGCGAGCGTCCGCAGCATCAGCGGATCTGTGTGGTCGCGGCCAGCATCTGGTCCGCCGCGGTGATGACCTTGGCGTTCAGCTCGTAGCCGCGCTGCGCCTCGATCAGCCCGGTGATCTCGCGCACCGCGTCGACGCTCGAGTTCTCCAGATATCCCTGCCGGAACGTGCCGCGTCCGTCCTCGCCCGCGGCGCCGATGTTCGGCGCGCCCGAGGCCTCGGTCTCGCGGAAGAGGTTCGACCCCGTCGCCTCCAGCCCCTTCTCGTTGGTGAAGGTCGCCAGGCTGAACTGGCCCATCAGCTGCGCCTCCACCTCGCCCTCGAAATAGGCGTAGACCTCGCCGTCGGCGTTGATGGTGATCTCGCGCGCGTCCTCGGGGATGGTGATGTCGGGCACCACCGCGAACCCGTCCGAGGTCACGATCAACCCGTCGCCGTTGCGCTTCAAGGCGCCATCCCGCGTGAACGCCGGCTCGCCGCTCGGCAGGGTGATCTCCAGATACCCCTGCCCCTCGATCGCGAGGTCGAGCGAGCCGCCGGTCTCGGTCAGCGAGCCTTGCTCGATCTGCATCGAAACCGCCGCCGCCCGCACGCCCAAGCCGAGTTGTACGCCGGCAGGCAGCACCGCGCCGTCCGCCGAGTTGATCGTGCCAGGCCGGTCGATCTGCTGGTAGTGCAGGTCGGCGAACTCGGCCCGGCGGGCGTTGTAGGCGGTGGTGTTCATGTTCGCGAGGTTGTGCGAGATGACCTCGACCCGCATCTGCTGGGCCGCCATCCCGGTCGCCGCGATGTTGAGCGCGCGCATGTCTATCTCCTGTCTGGCGGGGTCAGCCGCGGGCTGCCAGCGTGCGGACCACCAGCCGAATGCGGTCGTCCTCCTGGTCCATCAGCTTCTGGCCGTATTCGTAGGCCCGCTGCACCAGGATCATCCGCGCCATCTCGGCGACGGCGTTCACGTTCGACTGTTCGAGAAAACCCTGGACCACCCGGCCGTCCTCGACCGGGATCACGCCGCCATCGGCGCGGAAGCGCACGCCGTCCTCGCGGAACAGTTTGGTCTGGTCCTCGACGGTGACGATCCCGATCTTCGCCACCGGCTCGCCGTTCACGCTCACCGTGCCATCGGCTGCGAGGCCCACGTCCTTCGCCTCGAACGGGATGACGATCGCGCCGCCGCCCTCGTCGAGCAACGCATTTCCGTCCATGTCGACGATCTCGCCATCGGCGTTGCGGGCGAAGGCGCCGGCGCGGGTCAGCCGCTCGCCGCCGGGGGTCATGACGGTGAAGAATCCCTCGCCCTCGATCGCCATGTCGAGCGACCCGCCGGTCTGGACCAGCGCGCCCTGCACATCGTCGGTGTAGCGGCCGCGCGCGGCGGTCATCGCCACCGACCCGCCCTCGGTCGGCAGCGCCTCGACCATCTCGGCGAAGACCACGCCCTCGCGGCGAAAGCCGGTGGTGGAGAGGTTCGCGATGTTGTTGGCGACGCTCTGGATTTCCTTGAGCAGCCCCGATTGCCGGGTCAGCGCCACGTAGCCCGCCAGATCCATGCGCCCGTCCTCTCGCGTTCTGCGATCGGCGCCTTTCGGGGCGCCCGTTCCGGCAACCCTTGGACCGCTTTGGTAAAGATTCGGTCAAGGCGGTCGGCGGCGCCCGCCCCGTATCCGGCCCGTATCTGGCCCGCGCCCGCCCCTTGCCGCAGGCCGCTTTGGCCGGTATTGCGGCGCTACCGCGCCATTGTCCCGAAAGAAGCGCCATGAGTCCGAGCGATCCCAACCTGCTGGTCTCGACCGATTGGCTGGCAGCGCATCTCGGGGCGCCGGACCTGCGCATCCTCGACGCGAGCTGGCACCTGCCGACGGACGGGCGCGACGCGCGGGC
>JANOEW010000392.1:0-2555 GCA_031413475.1 Amaricoccus sp. | reverse complement strand
AAAAAAACGTCTCCGCGCCCTCGCCGAGTGGTGCTTCGGCGGGGGCGACGGCTACTGCGCCGCGTGTTCGGAAACCTGCGCGGACTGCCCGACGCGGCTGAGCCAGCCGCTGACGCCGGAGGGCTGGCAGGTCTGGGATCTGGTCGGCCGCCTCGGCGGGCAGCTGCGGGTGATCCCCGGCGCAGTGCTCGGCTGGGACATGGGCGCAGCCCTCGCCATGGCCGGAGCATTGGGCATCGACACCCTCATCGCCGCCGAACTGCTGCCCGAGATCGAGGCGGTGATGGTGCGCAAGTTGAACGAACAGATCGGAGACGGCCGTGGCTGAAAAAAGGGTCAGTGTCCGGCTCGTCGCCGTCGGCGGCCGCCAGGTCCGCGCCGAACTGGAGGGCGTCGGCGCGGCCGGCGCGCGGGGGTTCGGCCGGCTGTCCTCCGAGATGGAACTGGCCAACGCGCGGCTCGGCAGCTTCGCCCGCAAGGCGGGGATCGCCCTTGCCGCCATGACCGCCGCCGCTGCCGCAGCGGGCGTGGCGATGGTCCGCTCCGGGCTCGACACCATCGGCGCGCAGGCCGACATGGCGGCCTCGCTGAAGACCACGGTCGAAAGCCTGCAGGTGCTGACCTGGGCCGGGGAACTGGCGGGCGTCTCGATGGGCGAGATCGAGCAGTCGACGAAGAAGCTGGCGACCCGGCTGTCCGAGGCGGCCGCCGGATCGGGCTCCGCCGTCGGCGCGCTGCAGCGTCTGAACCTGACGGCGGCCGAGTTGCATGCGCTTCCGCTCGACCAGCGCATCATCGCCATTCAGGACGCGTTGAACCGGTTCGTGCCCGAGGCCGAGCGCGCGGCCGTGGCGTCCGACCTGTTCGGCGACCGGGCGGCGCTGGCCTTCCTGCGCATCGACTCCGCGACTCTTCGCGAAGCGGCACAGGACGTGCATGATTTTGGGGTGGCGGTGAGTGCTGCCGACGCGGCGCAGATCGAACGCACCGGCGACGCCATCGCAAAGCTCAGCCTGATCTGGCTCGGGCTGACCAACCGTCTGACCGCCGCCGTGGCCCCGGCGCTGGAGACCGTGGCGAACGCGCTGGCCGACATGGCGCGGGGCACCGGGCCCATCGGCATCGCGATCACCACGCTCTTCGACAACCTCGGGCGGCTCGCCACCTACGCTACGACCTTCGCCGCCATCATGGCGGGCCGCTGGGTGGCGGGTCTGGCGGCGGCCGCCCTGTCCGTGCGCGGCCTCGCCACGGCGCTCGTCGTCCTGCGCGGGGCGCTGATCCGCACCGGGATTGGCGCGCTGCTCGTAGGCGCGGGGGAACTGGTCTACCAGCTCTCTCAACTCGTCGCCCGGGTCGGCGGCGTGAGCGAGGCCTTCCGTCTGCTTGCCGATCTCGCCACCGAGGTCTGGTCCCGCATGGGGCTGGGGTTCGACGCGGCGCTCGCCCGGATGGCCGCTGGTTGGGAGGGGCTGCAGGCTGCCGGGCTCTCTGCGCTCGAAGGAACGATCGCGGGCGTGGTCAGCTTCGGAGACCGGACGGCGGCGGTGTTCCAGGGAGCCTATGACGCCGCCGTCGCGATCTGGAGCATCCTTCCCGGCGCCATCGGCGACTTCGCCTTCCAGGCGGCGAACGGGTTGATCGGCGGCATCGAAGCCATGCTGAACGGCGTTGTCACGCGGATCAACGGCTTCATCACCTCGCTGAACGGAGCGCTGGACCTGCTGCCCGACTGGGCCGTGGGGGAAGGCGGCGTGCGGATCGGCACGCTCGATCCGCTGGCGCTCGGCCGGATCGACAATCCGTTCGCAGGCTCGGCCGAGGCTGCGGGCACAGATTCGGCCGAGGCCTTCTCGGCGGCGCTGTCGCGCACCTACCTGGAGCCGCCCGAGCTCGGGCTCGGCGCGATGGCCGAGGACGCCCGCGCCCGGGCCGACGGCTATCGCGAGGCCGCGGGCATGCTCGCCGACGCCGCGGGTCGCCCGCTTGCCAGCTGGCAGGCGCTGCGCGACGCTGTGTCGGGCACGGGCACGGAGGCGGAAACCGCGCTGGCCGATGCCGCCACGTCGACGGATGCGCTCGGGGTCGCACTCGACGACACGGCCGCCGCGGCCGGTGGCGCGGGAGCTGCCGCACGCGATGCCGGGGCAGCCGCAACCGAGGGCGCAGAGCAGGCGGCCACAGGCTGGCGTGCGGTGACCGCCGCGCTGGCGGACCATGCCGCGAAGGCGCGCGACATCGGAGGCGACATCGGCCAGGCGCTGGTCGGGGCCTTCACCTCGGCCGAGAACGCCGTGGGCGACTTCGTCAAGACCGGCAAGCTCGACTTCCGCGACATGGTCACGTCGATGATCGCCGATCTGGCGAAGCTGGCGGCGCGGCGCTTCATCCTTGGCCCCATCGCCAACGCCCTGTCGGGCGCGCTCGGCGGAGCCGGCGGGCTGCTCGCGGGCGTGTTGCACGCAGGCGGATTCGCGGGAGGAGCCGGACCGCACCGGTTCGTACCCGCCGCGGCCTTCGCCGGCGCGCCTCGGCTGCACGCCGGCGGCTGGGCC